>CADCQC010000375.1 GCA_902803455.1 uncultured Prevotellaceae bacterium | reverse complement strand
GTGATCGACTGGAAATGGTATGAGGTGATGTATGGCGAACGCTATATGGACACACCGCAGACCAATGCCGACGGCTACCAACAGACCTCGCTCATCAACCAGGCGGGCAACCTGAAGGGGAAACTCCTCATCATCCAGGGACTCAACGACAAGACGGTAGTGCCGCAGCACTGCATCTCGTTTATCGACGCCTGCATCAAGGCGGGCACACAACCCGACTTCTTTGTCTACCCGGGCGAACCCCACAACATGCGCGGCCACAAGAGCGTGCACCTGCATGAGCGCATCACACAGTATTTCGAGGAACATCTCAAATAACATCCAATTCATCACATCCATATCAACCCATGAATATCCTACTTCTCGGAAGTGGCGGGCGCGAACATGCGCTGGCCTGGAAAATATCCCAAAGCAAGAAAGTAAACCGACTCTTTATCGCTCCGGGCAATGCCGGAACGGGACGTGTGGGCACCAATGTCGCCATCAAGGCCGACGATTTCGAAGCCCTCAAGCAATTTGCTGTCGACCAGCAGATAGATATGGTGGTCGTGGGACCTGAGGACCCGCTGGTAAAAGGCATCTACGACCAGTTTGCCGCTGACAGCCGGACGGCACATATCCCGGTCATCGGACCATCGGCAAAAGGTGCTGTCCTCGAAGGCAGCAAAGACTTCGCCAAGGCGTTTATGGAGCGTCATCACATCCCCACGGCAAAATACCGCACCTTCGACGGCAACAGCCTCAATGAGGGTATGGCGTTTCTGGAAACGCTCCAACCGCCCTATGTGCTCAAAGCCGACGGACTGTGCGCTGGCAAGGGTGTGCTCATCCTGCCCACGCTGGAAGAGGCGAAGGCACAACTGAAAGACATGCTCGACGGTATGTTCGGCAACGCCTCCGCGAGGGTGGTCATCGAGGAGTTCCTAAGCGGCATCGAGTGCTCGGTGTTTGTCCTCACCGACGGCCAGCACTACCAACTGTTGCCTGAGGCCAAAGACTACAAGCGCATCGGCGAGCACGACACGGGACTCAACACTGGCGGCATGGGCAGCGTATCACCGGTTCCCTTCGCCACCAAGGAGTGGATGCAGAAGGTGGAGGACCGCATCGTCAGACCCACCGTGAAAGGCCTCGCTGCCGAGGGCATCGACCACAAGGGATTCATCTTCTTCGGACTGATCAACGTGGGGGGCGATCCCATGGTCATCGAATACAACTGCCGCATGGGAGATCCCGAGACAGAGAGTGTCATGCTGCGCCTCAAGAGCGATATCGTCGATCTCTTCGAGGGTGTTGCCGCCGGCGATCTCCACCGTCGCGAGGTGGTCTTCGACGAGCGGTCGGCTGTTTGCGTGATGCTCGTCAGCGGCGGCTATCCCCAGGCCTACAAGAAAGGCTATCCCATCAGCGGCATCTCTGATGTCGAGGGTTCCATCGTCTTTCACTGCGGCACCGCCCTCAATGAGAATGGCGACGTGGTGACAGCGGGCGGACGGGTCATCGCCGTCAGCAGTTACGGCCGCGACAAAGAAGAGGCCCTGCGGAAGAGTTTTGCCGAGGCACAGAAGATACAGTTCACCGACAAGTATTTCCGCAGCGACATCGGCAGCGACCTCTAAAGAGGGATAGATGGCATATAAGCGATTTCAGAATACGGTGGCCGAAAGCCAGCAGTTGTTGCCGGTGGCGGTGGTCATCATGGCAGCAGCCTGCTACCTGAGCCGATTGGTGGACGACGGTCTGTGGATGCAACTGGTGTGCCTGGCCGTGACGACGGCGCTGTTGGTGGAGCTCAATGTGTCCAACCAACTGTTGCGTGTGGCGAGCCAGTCATCGGCATCCATGTTTCTGTTGCTCTCCGCGGCAGCCATTTTCCTGTTTCCTCTCCTTCCGGCAACCATCATGCAACTATGCATGGTGGCGGTCTTTTTCATGCTTTTCCATTGTAGGCAGCACCATGAGTCGCCCGGATGGACCTTTTATGGTTTTTTCTGTCTGTCGGTGGCAAGCATGGTGTTTGTGCAGGTGCTCTACTACGTGCCGGTGCTGTGGTTGATCATGGCGGCTTTTCTGCGGTCAATGACAGCGCGCACCTTCTGGGCGTCAGTATTAGGCGTCATCACTCCTTACTGGCTGGCGGCACCTGCGGCATTCTATTTCCTCGGAACAGAGACCATCATCGCCCATTTCCGGCAACTGGGCTACTTCGCACCTTTAGGGTTCGTCCCCAACCTCAACGAACATGAATGGCTGGCGCTGGGATGGACGCTCCTGCTGGCGCTGACGGGCACCATCCACTACCTCAGACAAGGCTATCAGGACAAGATCCGCACGCGACTGCTCCATCAGGCACTCATCACCATGATGGTGGTCACGCTCCTCTTCCTTTTCCTGCAGCCACAGCACTTTCACCTGCTGCTGAGCATCCTCATTGTCTGCGCAGCCCCGCTCATCGCCCATTTCCTCACGCTCACCCACACCTGGCTTACCAATATCGCCTTTTATCTCATCTTTCTGATCACCCTCGTCATCATTGTCTACAACGTATGGATGCCTTCCTCCAATTTCTTATCAGTTACGGTTACGCAGGTATGTTCATATCTGCCGTTATAGCAGGCAGTTTCCTTCCTTTCAGCAGTGAGGTGGTGATGATGGGACTCATCGGCGCCGGACTGAAACCTGTGCCGCTGTTGATTTATGCCACCGTCGGCAACTGGGCAGGGAGCATGTTCAACTATTATGTAGGTCATCTGGGCAAGATGGAATGGATCGAGCGTTATCTCCATGTCGACAAGGCCAAACTCGACCGTGCGCAACGGTTCATGGGGACAAGGGGAGCATGGATGGGCTTTTTCGCTTTTCTGCCTGTCATCGGCACGGCGATCTGCATCGCCCTCGGTCTCATGAGGGCCAACCTGCCGATCAGTGCCTTCAGCATCTTCCTCGGAAAAATTTTCAGATATCTGCTCATCGCATGGGGCTCCCTCATGCTCTTCTGATTCAGGCGCAAGCGGATGAAGAGCCTGCGCAAGCTGATCAATAAGCCTACGCATGGGTAAATCAAGAAAATAATATGGGGAGCAAACAAGTTAATTCCATTTTTTTGCCCCGAAAAAGGTTTATTTTTATTAACTTTGTCGCCAAATAGACTTTTTGCTGAGCAAACATGTCGCCAAATAGACATTTTTATCAGACAAACTTGTCGCCTATTAGATTTTTTATCAAGTAATTCCAATGAAGAAGTACAGATTAGTGGACAATATCTTCGGATGGCTGGCATTCCTTATCGCCGCCGTGGTGTATTGTCTCACCGTAGAGTCGACAGCCAGTTTCTGGGACTGTCCTGAATTCACAACTACAGGTTACAAACTGGAAATCGGTCACCCGCCAGGGGCACCGTTCTTCATGCTCACCGCCAACCTGTTCTCACAGTTTGCCAGTGACACCACACAGGTGGCATATATGGTCAACATCATGAGTGCCATCCTCAGTGCCGTGTGTATCATGTTCCTCTTCTGGACCATCACACACCTGGCACGACGGCTGATCCTGCGCGACTGGAGCGAACTGACCACCGGCAAGCTCATCGCCATCGAGGCCGCAGGCATGGTGGGCGCCCTCATCTATACCTTCAGCGACACCTTCTGGTTCAGTGCTGTAGAGAGCGAGGTCTACGCCTATTCATCTGCCTTCACCGCCGTGGTGTTCTGGCTGATCCTCAAATGGGAGGAAGAGGCCGACCAGCCCCACAGCGACCGCTGGCTCGTGCTCATCGCCTATATGACGGGATTGTCGATCGGTGTGCACCTGCTCAACCTGTTGTGCATACCGGCCATCGTGCTCGTCTATTACTTCCGCAAAAGCCCCAATGCCAACCTCGCTAATTCGCTGCTGGTACTCATCGTATCGTTTGCCATCGTGGCAGCGGTGCTCTACGGTGTCGTGCCGGGCATCATCACCGTGGGCGGATGGTTCGAACTGCTGTTTGTCAACGTCTTCGGATTCCCGTTCAATACCGGTGTCATCATCTATATCATTCTGCTTGTCACCGCCGTCATCTGGTCGATCTATGAGAGTTACGTAGACAAGAGTCTGATCCGGCAGAACATCGCCTTTGTCGTGGCCGTTGCCTTCGTCGGTATCCCCTTCTATGGCTACGGCATTTCGGCAGCCATCATCGGTGCCATCGTTTTGGCTGCTCTCTGGTTTGTCCTCAGATGGAAAAACAAAGGAAAACTGCTTGTCTCCTCTCGCGTGAAGAACACGGCATCGCTCTGCATGCTCATGCTCCTCATCGGCTATTCCACCTATGCCCTCATCGTCATCCGCTCATCGGCCAACCCGCCGATGGACCAGAACTCGCCAGAGGATATCTTCACCCTCGGCAACTACCTCAGCCGCGACCAGTATGGCTACCGCCCGCTGTTCTACGGCCAGGCATGGAACTCGGAATATGCTGCAGATGAAAACGGCTACGTGAAGATGAACAAAACCGCTCCCATCTACCAGCAAAAGGAGAAGAAAGATCCCAGCGAGCCCGACAGATATTTCATCGTCGACTGGAAACAGCAGCCGCAGTACGTGCAGAACATGTTCTTCCCACGTATGTACTCTGCCGCTCATGCCCAACAGTATGAGAGCATCATCGACGTCACCGGAAGAGCGGTACCCTCCAACTACGGACAGCCCGACGTGATCATGCCGACCTTCCTCGACAATATGAAGTTCTTCCTGTCGTATCAGTGCAACTACATGTACTGGCGATACTTCATGTGGAACTTCGCCGGCCGGCAGAACGACCTGCAGGGCAACGGTGAAAAAGAGCGCGGCAACTGGATCACCGGAATCTCGTTCATCGATAACCATATCCTGGGACTCGGCGACCAAGATCTCCTACCCGACGTGTTGAAGAACAACAAAGGGCACAACGTGTTCTACTGCTTGCCGCTGCTGCTCGGATTACTTG
>CADCQC010000374.1 GCA_902803455.1 uncultured Prevotellaceae bacterium | reverse complement strand
GGTCAACGAGCAAGACGTGTTGCGCAAAGCTACTCTTGCAAAGATATATCAGCAGGAAATCCTTAACAAGTCACTCAATGACAATGACCTTTTACTCAATTCGTCCCCCCAAGAGCCATTATCGGTTTATCAGGACTGGTTACCCGAAGGTTTTCGCAACATAAGTGATTACGCACATTTGAGATCCAAGCCATTGAGTGAGTTGGTAGAAACAATATATACACTATTTTCCCTTCAATGTCTCCCTGATCAAAGTGCCTATATTTGTACTTTTTACGATCTCTTGACAGAACATCTTCAAGAAAACACGTCAGATATCGACCGATTCCTATCCGCATGGGATGAGTCCTATCACGAGAAAAACATCCACGGCGATAACGTGAATGGCGTGAGAATCGTCACCATCCATAAGAGTAAGGGTCTTGAATTCGACAACGTGATCATACCTTTCTGCAATTGGGCATTGGAGATACGCAGCAACAACATAATATGGTGTCAAAGCGATGAGCCACCCTTCAACCAACTACCTGTTGTTCCCATCGATTACAGTAAAAAAGGAATGGTCAACACCATCTACGAGAAAGATTATCAGCAAGAGCACTTGCAAAATGTGGTAGACAACCTCAATTTACTCTATGTCGCCTTCACACGTGCCCGCAAGCGCCTTCTGGTCTATGGAACGACGAAGAAAGACAACGACAAAAAAAGCGAAAGCACCAACAACCGCAGTTTGCTGATAGAGAAATGTATGCCCCTTCTCGTTCAACCTGTTGACGAAACCACCCTCAATCCTCATCAAAAAGGGAAGCTACACACACTGGAAGACAGCACTCTCGACAATGAATCAGGTAAGCCCATAGTGTTTGAATATGGGCAATGCTACGATGCACTTCCGGTCATTCAAAAAAAAGAAAAAGACAGCAGCAATATCTTCCTCCATCCAGACCTCGGTGAAGAATTCCAAATGCTATCCTATCATAACCATGTGAATTTCCGGCAGAGTAATAACAGCCGTAAATTCACCACCAGTGAGGAGACCACACTCCTTCGTGCCAACTACATTGAGCGCGGCAATCTGCTTCATCATATTTTCTCCCAACTCCGCAGTGTTGATGACATTGAAAATGTCATCCATCAACTCACCAATGAAGGGATCCTTTATGACGAAATATCTCCCCAAGAATTGAAAGATATGCTCGACCGTGCCCTCTCGAATAAAAAGGTGCAGGATTGGTTTTCCCCCCGTTGGACCCTGCATAACGAATGCACCATCATCACCCATGATCCCAAGACCCATCAAGCCGTGAGTCACCGTCCTGACCGAGTAATGAGTGATGGAAAACGCACTATTGTAGTAGACTTCAAATTTGGGAAGCCCTCCCCACTTCATCATGCCCAAGTGCAAACCTACATGCAACTTCTTCATGAGATGGGCTATGACAATATAGAAGGCTACCTATGGTATGTCAGTCTCAACAAAACTCAACGAGTAAGACCAACATCATGAACCCTATACCCAACCGTCCCTTTCTATGGCATGTCGCTGATCACCTGATCAAGACATACGGCAACGACCTGTCAAATCTGACACTTGTTTTTCCCAACAAGCGAGCGTCGTTGTTTATCAATGAATATTTGGCAGAACAGACTCAAGGTCCGATCTGGAGTCCTCGTTTTATGACAATCAGTGATCTATTCCGCAGTCATTCTCCCTTTACCGTTGGTGATGATATCAAACTCATTTGCGACCTATACCAAAGTTTTGTAACTTGTACAGGCAGTACAGAAACGCTTGACCAATTCTATGGATGGGGTGCAGTGCTTCTCTCAGATTTCGACGACATCGACAAGAACATGGCCGATGCCCACAGCCTTTTCTCCAATCTGCGAGATCTGCATGCCATGGACACCACAGACTATCTGAGTGAAGCGCAAATAAAGGTTCTTCAGCATTTCTTTCGGGATTTCAAGGAAGACCACAATAGCTTGTTAAAGGAGAAATTTCTGCGATTATGGAGTAAATTTGGCGATATTTATGAAGATTATCATCAACGATTGTCAGAACAACACCTCGCCTATGAAGGTGCCCTCTACCGCCAAGTAGTGGAAGATCCACAAGTTGACTACGGTGAAGACACCTATCTATTTGTCGGGTTCAATGCTCTTCTAGAAGTGGAGCGTCGGCTATTTCGCCAGCTGAAGCATCAAGGTCAAGCGAAGTTTTACTGGGATTTCGACCATTATTATATGCGCGATCTTCCCGAAGGCAATGTGCATGAGGCAGGCCAACATGTCAAACGATACCTGTTGGATTTTCCCAATCAGTTTGACAACCATAACGATACCATATACAATCATTTCAATGACGAGAAACAAATTACCATTACCGGAGTTCCCACGGATAGTGCTCAAGCCCGGTATGTGGGAAAGTGGCTACAAGATTCAGAGCGAGTGAAAGCCGGTAACAAAAGCGCCGTTGTGCTCTGCGATGAACGCCTATTGCCCATTGTCATCCACAGCATCCCTGATAGTGTCTCCTCACTCAATATCACGACAGGCTTTCCCCTTCATCAAACAACAGCCGCCTCCCTTGTTGTTCTTT
Organism: uncultured Prevotellaceae bacterium; assembly: GCA_902803455.1. GTDB lineage: Bacteria > Bacteroidota > Bacteroidia > Bacteroidales > Bacteroidaceae > Prevotella. The sequence continues at coordinate 4,566 of CADCQC010000374.1, read as the reverse complement.
TAACAGAACTTGCACTCTATGGTAATCCCAGTGCAGAAAAATACCGGTTACGCCATGTCGTGGCCATCCTTCGCCATCCCTACGCCAATTACCTCTCCCCTTTGTCGACAGAACTGTGCGAGCGATTAGTCAGTACTCACCGCTATTATCCTGTTCGAAAAGAGCTGGCTCTTGATGGAGGGCTCCAGTTACTATTTCGCGACCTTAAGAGCACAAATGATGGCAGCACATATCATGAGATTTATGTCATCAATCAATGGATACTGGATGTTATTCGAACTGTAGCGATGGCAGCCCAACAGATAGAACAGGAATCTCCCCTTACCCATGAATCACTCTACCGCACTTACACGCTACTCAACCGTATCCATGGTCTGATTAAGTCGGGTGACCTAAAAGTAGATCCTGTGACCTATCAGCGTGTCATTCAGCAAGTCCTCTCTATGACCAAAGTCCCTTTCCACGGCGAACCTGCAGAAGGACTTCAGGTGATGGGCGTGTTGGAGACCCGCAACCTTGATTTTGACCATCTGCTGGTGCTCTCATGCAACGAAGGCAACATGCCCAAAGCAGGTGAATTGCCTTCTTTCATTCCACAATCTCTCCGCAATGCCTTTGGGCTCACCACCATTGATCACCAAGCCAGTATATACGCGTACTATTTTTATAGGATGATACAGCGAGCGCAAGACATCACTCTATTATATGGCAATGCCAATGACGATAAGAAAACAGGCGAGAAAAGCCGTTTTATGCTACAGCTGATGGTGGAAAGTCAGCATCAGATAAATAAGAAAGCACTTGTCACGTCACAATCGGGAAGTTTCAGGGAACGAATAGCCATTGAGAAAGACTCAAATGTATTGAAGAAGCTCAACAACATCGACTATCTGTCGCCCACGGCCATCAACCATTACCTTCAGTGTCCTTTAGATTATTACTACAGTCATCTGGCCAACATCAAGGAGACTATTGAGGATAGCGAGGAGATAGATAACCGCATGTTCGGCATCATCTTCCACGATACGGCCCAAGAATTCTACGACCAACTTACCGGCACCCCATCAGCTGATCCCCATTCTTCACAGTCATTAACAGGTCCTGGCCATCATTTGAGCAGACAACAATTAGAGCATGCCCTCCAAGATCCCTCACTTTTGGAGCGTTGTCTCGACAAAGTTTTAGCGGCCCAACTCTTTAAGATCCAAGATTCCCGATCAGCACCGACTTTCAATGGTCTTCAGATTAGCAACCGAAGGGGGATACGTCATTATCTGAAACGACTCCTAAAGATAGATCTTAAACTATCTCCTTTTACTATCCGTGGTCATGAAGGCTCTGTATTTTCCACCATCACCACCCACACCAGTCAGGGAAAACGAGAGATCAGAATTGGCGGTCGTATAGACCGTCTTGACGAAGTGACCGCAGAAGACGGTCAGCGTATCCTCCGCGTGGTGGATTACAAAACCGGCAACAGCACAGTGAAAGACATCAAAAACATAGAGGACATTTTTGATCCCAGCCGTAAGAACCATGGTGATTACTGTCTTCAAGCCATGCTATATGCGATGATCGTGAGTCGTGATAAAGACATCAACCCACAAGGACAAGCCGTCGCACCCGCCCTTTTGTTCATTCAACATGCTGGTGCCGAAGAATACAATCCCATGTTGACCATCAACGGAAACATCATCACAGACAAACAGCATTATGAGGCATTTGAAAAACAATTATCAGAGGTGGTGGGTCATCTTTTAGAGCCCACCGAACCCTTTATCCCCACCGAAGACCGGTCAAAATGCGTGTCTTGTTCATATAATGCCCTATGTGGAAGAATAAAACGGATATCATGACCGATCAAGACCGATCTTCACCGTCACGACAGACAAAACTGCGCTTGTCATGATACTGTCTGAAAGGCAGGTTGTAATCCAGATAGAAAAAGTTATGCTGTCTTTGATTGTCATGAGGCGGTATGATCATATAATCGCCATATTTATTGCGCAAATACTCATCAGCATGCTCTACCCCCATCACCATATGCCCCTCAAACTCAACAGGTTGAGGAGTGCCTAATATTTTTTTGGGGATAATGCCCTTTATGCCGTCGTCATAGTCCAAGACATAATCAGCCTTCTGGTAGTCATATGCCAGATAGGCATTTCTCAGTTGTCGACGAGCCCATTTCTGGGTAAATAAACGTTGTATCATCAGTACAGGCCAAGCCTTAGGTCCATGTCCATGTTTATAAGGATCACGATGCAAGAAATAGAGCAGTTTGTCACAAGCTTTATAGCGTGCGACACACCATCGTCGAGCCCATTTTGACACAGGTGCCCCATCGATAGGAAACACATCAATATAGATCCCCCCCACATAATCACTATGTTCTCGCTCAATGAGTGTGGTGCTCCCATCCACCACTTTTCCAAACCCACCAGGATAGTTGGGATCTGTCTCAATGGAAAGAGCCTCAAGTGGTTGCGGCAACCATTCATGAGCGTTAGCCATGAAACGGTCATAGTCAGGCCGTGGCATACAGATATCCATATCATCATCCCAAGGAATAAAGCCTTTATGCCGAACAGCGCCCAGCATGGTGCCCGCCCAACAATAGTATCTCACATCATGTTCACGACAAACCCTGTCCACAGCAAGTAAAATCTGCAGAATATGACGATGGAGTGTATCTATATCATACGAAGCCATAACTATTATTATTCAAACGATCCTTATGCTCTATCAAACATTATCTGCCCACCAACAACCTGTTATATTCTTCAATCACACACTTCGAAGTCTCCGCTTGCTCAAAACGACGAATATATTCCATGCTCCGCTCAACTCTTGGCACAGCCTCTTCCACTGCTTTTATGACAGCAGCCGCCAGAGCCTCATGATCATCAGGGTCCACATAGATGCCATCCGGTCCGCCAGCTTCCTCAAGACAAGAACCTGTGGCAGCCACCACAGGCAATCCACTTTGCACCGCTTCAATGACCGGAATCCCAAACCCCTCATATCTGGAAGGATAAACAAAGCATGTGGCCATCTGATAGATGGCAGGCAGATCATCGTTGGGAACCCCTTGCAGGATATGCACCCGCTTTTCCAAATTCATTTTATGAATAAAAGGTATGACCACACGCCGCGCATAGTCGGTCTGGCGTCCGACCAGAACAAGATTTTCATTTCGTAGAGCATCACAGGTAAGCGCCTTCACTACCAACAGCGCATTCTTCCTCTCCTCTATAGTTCCGACACTCAATATATAATGGTCCGGCAACAGATAATGATTTCTCACCTCATCTTTTTTTTGTTGACATGCAACCGTCTTGAAACGTGTCCCACAGCTCTGATATATCACACTAATCCGATCTTGAGGATAATTGCTGTAGGCTAAGATATCACGCTTCGTGCACTCGCTGATCGCCATAATCCGGTCAGCTTCCGCTAATGAGGCATAAAATTTTCTTTTATAGAGAAAGACATCGATGGGGTTGTAGAACTCAGGGTGACGTAGGAAAATCAAATCATGAACGGTCATCATGCCCTGGATACCATTTTTCCGCAGTCCTTTTGGCAGTTCTCCAGACAAGCCATGAAAAAGGCGGACCCCATCGCGTTTTAAATCATCGACAACACCTTTTGTTCTCCACCAATCACGCATCAAACGAGAAATGACCGGTAAATGATACACCTTGCCGTTGGGATAAACAAAACGCAAATTAGGAAGTGTTGATACCTGTTTTCGCAAGTCCACATTTCCTTCATCAGGAGCATAAAGCAACAAAGAAGTATCAGGCATGGCCAATGCCAATGAATTCACTAAGGTACGGCCATAACTACCAAGGCCTGTCCCATTGCGAACGATTCTTTTTGCATCGAATCCAATAATACTGTCATTCTTATTTATGCTGTTTGCAAAATTACGTAAAAAGGAGATAAAAGCCAAATAGATTTGTACTTTTCCGAGTACATCTTACTTTTGGCGAAGTTAACGTCAGAAAAACAATCCGCCCCATTCCTCAAAAGAAAAATCAAAATCTTTATCATGACAGGTAAATAATCCAGATTTTTTATCTAAATTTGCGACATGCATGAAGAAGAAAAGATTTCAGTAGTCATCAACACCTATAATGCCGAGCTGTATTTAGCGGATGTGCTTGAATCGGTAAAAGATTTTGACGAGACAATTGTCTGCGACATGGAGAGTACTGACCAGACCGTTGCTATCGCCCATCGTTATGGCTGCCATGTGGTTACTTTTCCCAAACAGGGTATTCAGATAGTAGAGCCAGCCCGTGATTTTGCCATTCATCAAGCTACTCATCCGTGGGTATTAGTGGTTGATGCAGACGAGCTTGTTACTCCCAAGCTCAAAAATCATCTATATCAGTTGTTGCGTGAAGGCACCTCTATGGCAGGTTTCTATATCTCCCGTCACAACAAATTGTTCGGCCGCTTTACCCACCAGAGAGGTCATGACTATGTATTGCGCTTTTTCAAGAAAGACCTCACGACTTGGCCCCCTACCATCCATTCCTTGCCCGTTATTCAAGG
>CADCQC010000373.1 GCA_902803455.1 uncultured Prevotellaceae bacterium | reverse complement strand
GCGCGAGAATACTTAGAATTAGGATACTTGATGAAGTCGTAGCGCCACTCGCAGTCTTTGCCGTTGAGGGCATTGCCTGTCTTCACGTCCTTCAGTTTCACGGTACAGCCGATATCACCAGCATTGAGCACATCAACAGGAGTACGGTTAGCACCTGCACAAGCGAAGATCTGTCCCAGACGCTCTTTTGACCCACGGTCAGCATTGGTCAGGTCATCACCCTGTCTGACGGTTCCGCTCATCACCTTGAAATAGCTCACCTCACCGATATGAGGCTCCATTCCAGTCTTGAAGAAGAAGAGGCTCTCTGGACCGTTGCTGTCGATAGCGATCTCATTGCCATTGGTATCAGCCACTTTCGGCATCTCATCGGGGAAAGGCACCACATTGCCCAAGAATTCCATGAGCCTGCGCACGCCCATATCCTTGCTGGCACAGACACAGAATACCGGGAAGATCGAACGGGTGATGAGTCCTTTTCGGATACCCTCACGAATTTCATCCTCATCGAGGTTCTCTTCCTCAAAGAATTTCTCCATCAAAGTCTCATCATTCTCGGCAGCAGCCTCAATAAGTGCGGCATGCAATTCCTGAGCCTTGTCTAATTCCTCAGCAGGGATATCCTCGATGATGGGTGCTCCACCTTCCGGTTTCCAGGAGTATTTCTTCATCAGAAGCACATCGATGACGGCATTAAAGCCAGCACCAGTGGCGATGGGATACTGCACTTCGACGCATTTGTTTCCAAATGTCTCCCGAAGATTATTCATCACAGTTTCGAAATCACAATTGTCACGGTCGAGTTGATTGATCAGGAAAATCACCGGCTTGTTGATTTTCTCTGTCACACGGAAACTGTTCATCGTTCCCACCTCAGGACCATACTGTCCGTTGACAAGGATCACAGCCTGGTCAGTGACGTTGAGTGCAGTAATGGCACCTCCCACGAAGTCATCAGATCCCGGGCAATCGATGAAGTTCAGTTTTTTGTTGTTCCATTCCACTTGGAACACCGTTGGGAATACGGAATAGCCATACTCCTGCTCGACAGGGAAATAATCGCTGACGGTGTTCTTTGCCTCAACGGTACCACGACGTTTGATAATACCAGCTTCGAAAAGCATGGCTTCGGCAAGAGTAGTCTTGCCGCTACCCGCACCTCCAATGAGTGCGATGTTCTTGATTTCGTTTGTCTTATAGACTCTCATAAAATTATTATAGATTTAAAGTGAAAATGTCATTAGGTTTCATTTGGGCGACTAAGGTACTCATTTTTTGTCAAACGGCCAAAGTAATCCCATTAAAAGTGATAATCAGATGAAAAAAGGAGGATGTTCAACTATTTGAATCATTAAAATGTCCATCGATGAAATCCTGGACCTCAGACAGTTCGTCCTCATCAAACCACTCAGAAAGTTTCTCTTGTGCTTTGATTTTGACGTCATCAGGTACATCGACCCAAATTTTGTTGATCACATACACCAAAACCGTAAGGTCATCACTTAGTCCCACGATAGGGATAGCATCTGGCAGCACATCAAGCGGACTGATGAGATATCCCAAGGCACCTATGATAATGGCTTTATCTTTGACGGGCACAGATTTGCTTTGCAAGGTGTAGAACAACACCAAAGCAGCATAAACGAGTTTCGCTCCTGCTCTTTTGGCTATTTTGGATATTTTCTCCACGAATCCGATATTGGAGAATTTATCCGAATATGACATGAAATCTGGTAATTCCATTTGCTGGCATTTCTAATAAAACGTCACAAATTTACTGCATTTTTTGAATAAGACAAAATTTTATTTGCAAGAATCAACATTTTGGCGTATCTTCGCATAAAAAAGTAAAGAAATGGTCAATATTATAGACGATATGGAGCATCGTGTGCGCAAGGTGATAGCCGAGCACCGAGATGAAGCAGGATTTCCGAAATTGGAAGATTATGGTGTGAGCGAGGAAGATTTTGACGACTATATGTTTTACAAACAAGCCATCATCGATGATGTGGAGTCCCTACGCAAGAAATACACCATTTACTCCATCATCTTCATCATTCCTTTTGTGGTTATGGCCTTTTATGACACGACGGTGACCAACCTGCTGATAGCTGTAGGAAGTGGTTTTGTGCTCTGCGGCATATATTACCTTTTCACCGTGTTGCTCAATCATATCCGGATGAAACGGCTGAACAACGAAGCGATCGAGCGATATATCGCCGATGTCATGAAGCATGCAGATTAGTCATCCACTTTATCCAGGTCAGCAATCTTAATATTCCTCAGGTTGGCAAGATATTCAGATCTTGCCGCCAACACCTGATGCCATCTGGTGGTCTTCCATCGTTTGATATCCACATGCCCTATATTCCATCCACCCATTGACTCCAATCTGTCGACCATCACCCCATAAGTAATATTAGCGATGTCCTGTCCGGGCATATAAGCCGGTTCTTTGTCTTTATCCCCCCCGCTGACATTACAAACGAGTCTTGCTTTCTCGAGCGACCGAAGCAAATCAGCCACGATGTGTGTCGGGATACCCGTTTCAGTCATCAGTTGCAAGGGTGTGCATGCCTTTTCTCCGTTTTTAAACTTCTTGCAGATAATGTTGAGCACAGTCGCTGAGAGCAGCATTCTGTATTTATGAGCAATAATCTTATTGTATGGTAATAAGGACAGCTGCTCCATATTCTGGTTGGTGTAACACAGCTGCACGCCAAAAAGACAGATGATCCATGAGAATTGCAGCCACAGCATGAAGAGCGGCAAAGCAGCAAACGATCCATAGATAGCGTTGTAGCTGCTGACCCAGATTTGTGAATGGATATAGAACAACTGCAACAACTGCATGGCGACACCCGCCAGGATACCCGGTCCCAAAGCACTTTTGAATTTCACCTTTGTATTGGGCATAAGCATGTATACACCAATAAAGATGACCGACATGATGACATAAGGCGAGATGGCAATTATCCACCTGACAACCGGGGCCACGAATTCCCCCAAGTCTTTCGATAGAGTCGTGATATAGATAGAGAATCCCGACATGACCACAATCACAATCGGCAGAAGGAAGAAGAAAGCCACATAATCGATGATTGTGCTGAGCACCCCTCTTGACGATTTAATATTCCAGATATCATTGAAGGTATTCTCCACATTGCTGATGAGCATGATGACCGTCCAAAGCATGACCAGCAATCCAAAACCGAGAATCACGCCACTTCTCACATTGACGAGATAAGAGTTGACAAATCTGATGATCGCTTCAGCCACCTGTGGCTGGCTAGACATGATATCCATGAACCACGACTCAATATAGATAGAGAATCCGAAGCCTCTGGCAATAGCAAAAACCACAGCTACCATAGGCACGATGGCCAACATGGAGGAATAAGAGAGGGCAGCCGCCGACCTGAGTATTCTAGTATCCGTAAAAGCCTTTATGGCGAGAATGAGCGTTCTGACGATATCAATCACAAAAAAAGAGAACATGGAAACATCTCCCTTATTGATATGCCAGATATCCGTTTTGAAATAGCGTATGATTTTACTGATGCTCATGCTAGAAGGCGAAAGAAAGTAAAAAGAAGCAGGACCCCTGTAAGCCGGGTTCTGTATGATGACGAGTCATCATTGCCTGTCATTTATCTAGGCCGCCGGTCACCCGTCGGCTCAAGCGTTCTACCCTCCATCGGAATGAGTCGGGCGGGCAACCCTCAGACGATGGTATACGCGAACTTGCAGCTCCCAGCGGGTACAGCCTGATGATCACCCATCAGCTGGTGGTCTCTTACACCACCTTCTCACCCTTACCCACCCTGAAGGCAGGCGGTTGTTTTCTTCTACCTCAACCTGCTGTCACCAACAGCTTCCATTTTCAGAAGTGGGACACCCTATGCTGCCCGGACTTTCCTCCCGCATCGTCATGATGCCAGCGACAAGCCGGAGTTCTGCTTCTGACTGCAAAGTTAGTGCAAAAATCCGATTTATCGAGTAAAAAAGCAGATGAATTTGCATCACAAATGCCGCATCTCATCTATCTCGGTCCTCTTTTTTCATTTTCAAGAAAGCTCTGTGGCATTAGAAACAGATGATTTTTGCCCTTCTTCCCCATACTCCTTGTCAATATCAGATAAAAAGTGAGGAACAAGCAGTAAAAGTTGACCATTCCATTTTTTTTATATACTTTTGCAACATCATTTTGTGAAAGAGATCAAAGGCTGTTTTCAAATAGCCCTTTTATTGTTTTCATTGTTTAAACAACCGCATAAAAATGAGAATAACCGACTTAAAGCAGAATCGTTTGTGGACCTCCACCAAAGCCACTCTTTTTTATCTATTTGTCGTGATGCTGTTGGGGACAACAGACGCTTCAGCCCAAGATTCTTCCGACAAGATAACGGTATATAAAACCTTTGTCTACACCAGCGACCAGTTGGCGAATGACATCAGTAAGCTCAACGATGAACGAGACTCCTCCAGAGGATATCTGGGTGATCTATTTAATGCCACGACAGGATCAATGAAAGGCATCGCATCAGGCTATGTCACCTCTTTTATTGATTTAGGCGTATCCGCCATTGGTTCGCTGTTGACCCGCAATGCCCGCCACAAGAAAGAATGGGAAGAAGCCGTGAAGAAGGAGAATGTCTACCAGACCGTCATCAACTCCGTCTCCGAGATGAGCGATTTCTATGATGCCCCCTCCTTTGACGGAGCGATGGATCCCAAAGGAATGCGGTTTGACGGTATCGGTTGTCTCAGATCAGAAGGCAACGACACCACCTTTTATATATCCTGCCATATCGACAGGAGCAAGCTCTATCGTATCATCAACCATTCCAAATTTGAACTGGTGCTAGATACCCTCATTCTCAGTCCCACCCATTCCAACCTGCCCAACACACAACTCAGCATCCCCTTCTCTTTCGAGGAGCGCAAGAATTTCACGCTCTCCATGGACATCACCATCTCCTCATCATGGATGAATGAAATCGTGCAATTGCAGAAGAACCAGGAACTCGGAACTTTCCACATCAACATCCCAGTAGACCCTGATGTGCTTGACGCCAAAGGCTATCTGCACTATGTGCGTCATCAGGATGAAGCCCCTAAATATCGTGTATTGGGCGAATGTTTCATTGTTCCCCGCTCATATATGGGGTTCCGTGACGAGCGCGACAATTTCAAAGACTGCTGGGGAACCGGAGAATACAAGCTATCGGTCGCCATCACTGAAAGTTGCGAAGTGACCGACCAATATCGTGCCAACTGGAAGAATGACTACAAGCACCGTAAGGAAATGGCCAGGAAAGGCAAGGAATTGGGCTTACTTGAACAAAGTTGGCAAGTAGTATCTAAGCAGAACTGGAATGAGATTACCCAGTCCTGGGTGATAACGACGCTGAAAGCACCAGCAAAGATCATATCCAACGATCTGATAGACCGTATGGGTCTGGATAGTAAATAGAAAAGGAATTCATGATGAGGCGAGCGCTCTTATTGTTGTCATTTCTGCAGGTCATGCATTGTACGTATGGACAAACATCCCAGGAGTTGTCCATTGACACGCTAACAATGATGGCACAAGAACTCTCAGCAGTATCCGAGAGCGCCGCAGATGAGGCCTATGCATCCAAAGTGATGCAGCTGTCCAAGCGACTCTCCCATGCCGGCCGTCTGAAAGAAGCCATCACCTGGGGGCAGCATGCCGTCGCCATCACAAAACGCCTATATGGAACCCACCATATCGAACATGCCCAAGCCCTCTCCGATCTGGCCGGATACTACTCACATGCCGGTTACTATTCCGAAGCACTTCGTATAGGCCAGGAGGCCATGCAACTGCGTGAAGAGCTGTCGGGCAAGGAGTCGTTGGAGTATTCCCAGTCACTCAACAACGTAGCCAGGTATCTGTCCTATCTCGGCAACTATATCGAAGCCGTGAGCATGGGCCGCAAAGCCATGGAGCTACGGGGCAAACTTCTTGGCGAGGAAAGTTTGGAATATGCTCAATCTGTCAGCAACTTAGCAGGTTACTACTCACGTATTGGCGACTATGAGGAAGCCATCCGTCTGGGAGAGAAAGCACTTCAAATCCGAGAAAAAGTTCTTGGAAAAGAAAGTGCCGAATATGCCCAATCCCTCAACAATCTCGCGAAATATCACTATTTCACCAACGACTATGCAGAAGCCATCCAGCTGGAAGGTCAAGCCCTTGCCTTACGGGAACGTCTATTAGGAAAACATCATCCCGATTACGCCACCGCCCTAAGCAACATGGCCGACTATTATTTCAAGACTGGCAATTATGCAAAAGCCATGGAGGACGGCAGCGAGGCGATGCAGATCCGTCTGGAGGTATTAGGTAAAGACCATCCTGAATATGCAGAATCCGTGAGCAACATGGCCAGTTATCATTATGCCATGGGCAATTACTCACAAGCCGTGGACTATGGAAGAGAAGCCGTTGTCCTGCGTCGCCGACTGCTTGGCAAGCAACATCTCTCCTACTCCCATTCCCTTTGCAAACTGGCCGTATATTTTTCTGCCAACGAGCAACTCGACTCAGCCTCCATCTATGCCTATGAAGCGACCGACATTTACTCACAGTCCATTCTGAACACCTTCGCCGACCTCACTTCCCGTGAGCGCGAACTGTTCTGGATGCGTGTAAAACCATGGTTCTCCAATACCCTTCCCCAACTGGTCGCTCAAAACCCGAGTCCTCAGATGGTGTCGAGTGCCTACAACGCCACCCTATTGTCCAAGGGCATCCTGCTCAACAGCGAGTTGGAGATGGCCAATCTGCTGACCGAAAGCGGAGACACACTTCTCCTCGACCATTATCACCATCTTCAAGCAGACCAGGCCCTTCTGACCTTACAGAATGCCCTCCCCATCTCCAAACGCACCATCAATACAGACTCTCTTCAACGCGCCATCACCAAACAAGAACGCCATTTAGTCAAGCGCTCAAAGATCTACGGCAACTATACCAAACCACTCCGTGTGGAATGGCAGCGCATTCTGCAGCAATTAGGTCCCCAGGATATGGCCGTCGAGTTTCTGTGCTACCGCAGCAGAGCCGGCGAAGAAGAATATGCCGCCTTTGTCATCTCACGCAAGCAGCCACGCCCAGTCTTTGTTCCTCTGATGAATGGCCGTCAACTCTCATCCGTCAAATCAAAGGACATCTATACAACAGGAAAGATATCTTCACTTGTTTGGCAACCATTAGAACCCTATCTTTCACAGGCTAAGAACATCTATTTTTCCCCGGCAGGCGAACTCTACAACATCGGCATCGAGTCATTGCCCCATTGGGATGACCATCAAACACTCATGATGGACCGTTGGGACTTTTTCCGTGTCTCCTCTACCCGCGAGATTGCCCTTGCCCGTGAGCGAAAGAGAAAGTCCTTCAAGTCGGTCACCATCTATGGTGGAGTCTCCTACGACAGCGATCAGGCATCCGAAAAGAAAGTGGCACCCGCCCAGAAGAAAAAAGGAGCGAAATATCTTCCCGGCACGCGCAAGGAAGCGGAGGAGATCGACCACATGGTGAATGAGAATGCCATCCCCAGCATTGTGCATCTCGGCACAGAAGCGTCAGAAAAATCATTCAAGCAACAGTCCAGTCATGCATCGAGTGTCATCCACATCGCCACCCATGGCTTTTATTGGACAGACAGTGAAGTGCGAGAAGGCGGAATGGACGAGAAGTTACAATTTCTCTCCATGTATGGCAATCTGGATGATGCAGACAAAGCCATGACACGATCCGGGCTCCTTCTGGCAGGCGCCAACCAAGCGCTCAGCGGGCTCAGCAACCTCCGCAAAGGCGATGACGGCATACTCACAGCCAAGGAAATCTCCATGCTCGACCTGCGTGGTGTCGACCTGCTTGTCCTTTCAGCCTGTCAGACAGGACTTGGAAAGATCACTGGCGACGGAGTCTTTGGGCTTCAGCGCGGTTTCAAGAAAGCAGGTGCCAACGCTATTCTGATGACTTTATGGAAAGTTGATGACAAAGCCACCAGGATACTGATGACCCATTTCTACCAATATCTGATGGAAGGGATAGGTAAGCACGAGGCACTTCGCCGTGCGAAATCAGATCTCCGAAACATGGATGTGGAAGTAGACAGCCGCAACAACAGCCGACACGCCATCTCATCCCATGCCAAACGCGCAAGGAAGAACAAGATCAAGAAACTCTATGCCGATCCCTATTATTGGGCCGCATTTATTCTTCTCGACGGAGTGGAATAAGATCATCCCCATTTTGAAACAATTCACCTTATTTTGCTTGAAAAAACTAATTATTTGAATATTTTCAAGCGAAAAATGTGTAACTTTGCAAGCTCAAACAAGAATCAACGATCAACAGTTATTTTTTATGGTCAAAATCACAAAAGAAGCCGCTTTAGCATATCATAAGAGCGGCCGTCCCGGAAAAATCGAGGTCACTCCCACCAAGCCCTATCGCACTCAGACCGATCTGAGTCTGGCCTATTCCCCCGGTGTGGCCTTTCCCTGTCTTGAAATCCAAGAAAATCCCGACAATGCCTACCAATACACCGACAAAGGCAATCTGGTGGCCGTCATCAGCAACGGAACAGCAGTATTGGGCTTAGGAGACATCGGAGCCATCAGCGGCAAGCCCGTCATGGAAGGAAAAGGATTGCTGTTCAAGATCTACGGCGGTATTGACGTTTTCGATATTGAAGTAGCAGAGAAAGATCCAGAGATATTTTGTGAAGCAGTGGAGCGCATCGCCCCCACATTCGGCGGCATCAATCTGGAAGATATCAAGGCCCCCGAGTGTTTTTATATCGAAGAGCGCTTGAAGCGTACACTCGACATCCCGGTGATGCACGATGACCAACACGGCACCGCCATCATCTCCGCAGCCGGACTGAAGAACGCTCTTGAAGTGAACGGCAAAGACATCCACCAGGTGAGAATTGTGGTCAATGGAGCCGGTGCAGCCGCTATCTCTTGCACCAAACTCTACATGGCATTGGGAGCCCGCAAAGAAAACATCGTGATGCTCGATTCAAAAGGAGTCATCACCAGTTCCCGTGAGGATCTCAATGAGCAGAAACGATTTTTCGCTACCGACCGCACAGATATCCATACCTTAGAAGAAGCAGTCAAGGGAGCCGATGTCTTCGTCGGTCTTTCGAAAGGCAACGTACTCACAAAAGACATGGTCCGCTCGATGGCAGAGTCACCTATTGTCTTCGCCCTTGCCAATCCTGTACCCGAGATTTCCTACGAAGACGCCATGGATTCCCGTCCCGACGTGCTGATGTCGACAGGACGATCAGATTACCCCAACCAGATCAACAATGTGATCGGTTTTCCATATATTTTCCGTGGAGCACTCGATGTGAATGCCCGTGCCATCAACGAAGAGATGAAGATGGCCGCAGTATTGGCCATCGCTGACCTGGCCAAGCAACCTGTTCCCGACGTGGTGAACGATGTGTACAAAGTCAACAATCTCTCGTTTGGCCCCACTTATTTCATTCCCAAACCCGTTGATCCCCGTCTGATCACGGAAGTGTCGGCAGCAGTGGCCAAGGCCGCCATAGACAGTGGTGTAGCCCGGCGTACTATCACCGACTGGGAAGAATACAAGAACAACCTCCGCCAGATGCTTGGTCTCCAGACCAAAGTGACCCGCAAACTCTATGACACCGCCCGTGCTCATCCCCAACGTGTCGTATTCGCAGAGGGTATCCACCCCACGATGTTGAAAGCAGCCGTTCAAGCCAAAGCAGAAGGCATCTGTTACCCCATTCTCTTAGGCAATGACGAGCGTATCATAAAATTGGCAGATCAACTTGACCTCAATCTTGACGGCATCGAGATCGTGAACCTTCGCCATGACCGTGAGGCAGACCGTCGTGAGCGCTATGCCCGCATCCTGACAGAGAAGCGCCAGCGTGACGGCTACACATTCGAGGAAGCCAATGACAAGATGTTTGAGCGCAACTATTTCGGTATGATGATGGTGGAAACCGGTGATGCCGATGCTTTCATCACGGGTCTCTACACCAAATACTCCAATACGTTGAAAGTCGTGAAAGAGATTATCGGTGTGCGTCCCGAATATAACCATTTCGGTACGATGCACATCATCAACTCCCAGAAGGGAACCCTCTTCGTGGCAGACACGCTGATCAACAATGATCCCAACACTGACGAGTTGGTCGACATCGCCAAATTGGCCTCCACCGCTGTGCGTTTTTTCAATGAGCATCCCCGTATCGCTCTTATCAGCCACTCCAATTTCGGTTCAGACCAATCATTAGGAAGCAAGAAGGTGCGTGATGCCGTGGCCAAGATCCATGAGCAGATGCCCGAATTACCCCTTGACGGCGAGATGCAGATCAGCACCGCCCTCAACAGGGAATTGCGCGACACCCTCTATCCCTTCAACCGTCTGAAGGGAATGGACGTGAACACCCTGATCTTCCCGAATCTCACCAGTGCCCGATCCTCCTACAAGATGATCCAAGCCCTGGAACCCAACATTGAAATCATCGGCCCGATCCAGATGGGTCTGAACAAGCCCATCCACTTTGCCGATTATGGCAGTTCGGTGCGCGACGTGGTAAGTATCACTGCCGTAGCCGTCATTGATGCTTATGTAGACAAGATCAAGCGCAGTTTCCAATACTAACGTCCACAGACATCAAGACAATCTATACAAAATCCCCAGGTCTTCTTGACCTGGGGATTTTGCATGTCATTCATGAATTGATATCAAAGAAGACTTATCCGAAGTTATCGAACATGATGCTCTCAGGCTCCACGCCCAGAGAGTCGAGCATCCCTTGCACGGCCTTAGACATGGGGCCAGGACCACACATGTAGTATTCAATATCTTCAGGAGCCTCATGATCCTTCAAGTAAGTCTCATACATCACCTGATGCACAAATCCCGGTGTGTACTTGACGCCAGCAGCATCAGCGGCAGGATCAGGACGGTCGAGAGCCAGATGGAAATGGAAATTGGGGAATTCCTTCTCCAATTCGAGGAAATCCTCCACGAAGAAAGCCTCCACCAAGGCACGAGCGCCATAGAAGAAATGCATCTCCCTATCACGTGTCTGCAATGTCTTTGTCATGTGCATGATCTGCGCCCTCAAAGGAGCCATACCGGCACCATCGCCAACCCATATCATCTCTTTTTTAGAATCGAAGATCGGATGGAAGTCACCATAAGGTCCGCTCATGATCACCTTGTCACCCGGTTTACGAGAGAAGATATAAGATGAAGCGATACCTGTCGGCACATCCATGAATCCCACCTCGGGACGCGGTTTGAACGGTGTGGTAGCGATACGCACGGTCAGCGTGATACGGTCACCCTCAGCCGGGTAGTTGGCCATGGAGTAAGCACGGATGGTGTCCTCCGGGTTGTGAGCCTTGTGTGAGAGGATGTTGAATTTCTCCCAAGAAGGCAGATAGTCAGGACCGATATCCTCTTTGTCGAAATCCTTGTCATAATCGATGCAATCATAGGCAGGGATCTTGATCTGGGCATATGAACCCGGAATGAAGTCCATGTGCTCACCCGGAGGCAATGCCACAATAAACTCCTTGATGAAAGAAGACACGTTCTTGTTGGAGATGACGGTGCATTCCCACTCTTTCACTCCGAGAACGCTTTCAGGCACTTTGATTTTCAGATCACCCTTCACCTTACACTGGCAACCCAATCGCCAATGGTCTTTGATTTCCTTACGAGTGAAATGTGGTTTTTCAGAGTCGAGGATTTCGCCTCCCCCTTCCAGCACCTGCACTTTGCACTGTCCACACGATGCCTTTCCACCACAGGCAGAAGGCAGGAAGACCCCATTTTCGTTGAGTGTGGTCATCAGGCTACTTCCCTGTCCGACAGAGATGGTTCTCTCACCATTGATCACGATATTGACATTGCCACTTGGTGAAAGATATTTCTTGGCCACCAAGAGTAAGATGACCAACAGGAGGATTGTCACAAGAAATACTCCAATACTTACAAGAATAAACTGTTGCATACCTATATCCTCCTCTATTAAATATTAAGACCTGAGAAACACATCATAGCCATGGCCATCAGTCCGACCGTGATGAACGTGATACCCAATCCTTTGAGCGGTTCAGGCACATCGCTATATTCCATTTTCTCCCTGATGGCACCCATAGCCACAATAGCCAGCGTCCATCCGATACCACTACCTACGGCATAGACGACTGCGTCGAGCAGGCTACCGATGTATTGAGAATTGGACGGGT
>CADCQC010000372.1 GCA_902803455.1 uncultured Prevotellaceae bacterium | reverse complement strand
TATGCCTGATCTGGCTAATGACAAGGTCTTGATGTTGGAGGACGAAATCCAGGTATTCCTTGCCTTGCGTGGTCAGGTAGAGTTCGACAGCGGCTTGCATCTTCATGCCTGCCAGATGTCTGCCCGAAGTCCTTTTCCAGCGAAGAAATCACCGGTATGCTGGAGGTTGGTGGTCGTCGTTATCAGGGGCGAGTTTGGCTGTTGGGGGTAGATGCCGCTCTGTTCATCCATCATCCATGGCTTCCCAAACAACTCGCCTGGGAAAAATTCCATGTTGAATCCTACTTTGCCCACCAGAAAGTCGGGAACAGGCTTGTCGAGGTCGACAGTCACCAGAAGACCTTTTCCTTGTGGCTCCACTTTGATCTCATAGTTGAACACGTAGTCAGGGTAGAACATGGGATTGAATCCTGTCGCATGGCGTGACGAGTCGGGGTAGGCGAGGGTGGTCGTGATGCTGTTGTCGGCAACAGTGCGCTTCAACTGTTTGGGGACGGGTTGCCATTGTCCGGGGGTGGCTTCCATCCTGATGTCGCCATTGGTGGCCACACGCTTGCCGTTCATGATGACACAGACACCGCCTTGATGACCTTCGGGATAGAAGTCGCTGAAGGCCATGACATCCACACCGCCACAATTAAAATAACCTTCATCGTTGAGCTTGAATTCCTGGGCTTGGGCGATGACGCTACAGGTCAGCAGCAGCCCTAAAAATGCTTTTCTAATCATAGAGTTGAGTGTTTCAATATTTTTCTTATTGTCTTGACATATATCAGCAATACTTACCGCAAAGATAACAAAATGACTGACAAAGTGGGCTTCGTTGCTCGTTTTTTTGTAAGTTTGCAGCCGAAAAACAACGTAAGCGAAAATTTTGTATCCCAAAAAGACTTTATCATATGACAGATAATAAGAAAGAACTCAACCTGGCAGTATTGTTCGACGCTGACAATGTGCCGGCCTCACATGTACAGGAGATGCTCAATGAGATCGCCAAATATGGCGTTCCGACAATCAAGCGCATCTATGGCGACTGGACCAAACCCAATCTGGCGGGGTGGAAAGCGGTTCTTCTCGAGAATGCCATCACACCCATCCAACAATATAGTTATACGACAGGCAAGAATGCTACCGACTCGGCTATGATCATCGATGCCATGGATATCCTTCACAGCAATAAGGTTGATGGCTTCTGCATCATATCTAGTGACAGTGACTTCACCCGACTGGCCACCCGGTTGCGGGAATCGAGCAAACTGGTCATCGGTATGGGAGAGAAGAAGACACCGCGTCCGTTCATCGTCTCCTGCGACAAGTTTATCTATATTGAGAATTTGGGCAATGACGATGAGGACACTACTCCACAAGAGATAGCCACCAACGAGGAAAAACAGCCGGCTCCACCCAAGGAGAAAATCAGTTATGCCGTCATCAAACTGCTACGCCACACGATTGACGACCTGACCGATGACAACGACTGGGTCTCGATGGCAGAGGTGGGCAGTCTCATCCTGAAAAAACGCCCCGACTTCGATCCCCGTAATTATGGCTTCCAGAAACTTACTCCGCTCATCGAGTCTTGCTCCAAATACTTCGAGATAGAGAAGCGAAAGGTTGACAACAGCCATGTCGTCCATGTGTTTGTCAGGTTGAGAAGGGGAAAATAGAAAAAGGGACGGCATTGCCGTCCCAAACCTTGTTGTAATTTGAAATAAAACTTATCTGACGACCATTTTCTTCCCTCTGTGGATGTAGATGCCGCGTGTGGGATGCGTCACCTGCTGACCTTGCAGGTTGTAATAGTTGTCGTCATCGGACAGCGTTGGACGGATGGCCACCACACCGTCTGCTGATGGGATGAGATAGGCCGCCTTGACGTTGACGGTGTTTCCCCAGTCCACTTTCAAGGCGTTGAGGTGCACAAAACTGTCGTTACGTGTCTTGCCTTCATTGGTGGGGGTGCTCTTCAGGTCCGACAGGTCGAAGACGATGGCATCCAGGTCGGAATCCCAATATGGGTCGCTGCTGTCAAACGTGACGGTGATTTGTTTGTAGGGGCCGTGGGCCTCCAACCTGTTGGCAAGGATGCGCAGTCTGCCGCCTGTTCCTCTGAGCACGAGCTTTCCAAATCCTTGGAGGTCGGCGAAACAGTTTTGGTCGACATTGACAAATCCGGCGATGGCACCGCCGCTGCCCACATCGACACCCATGTTCCAATCCACGTTGACGGTCTTGTCGAGGGGACTTGCATCTGCTCCACTGCCATCCCACTCATGAAACATTGATGCCGTGAGCTGTGTCCATTCCTCCGGCACTTCCCAGTCATCGACATGCACGATGCTGCTGATATTGGAGAGCACCCGTTGGGAGCGGTAGGGAAAATACTCGTTGAGGAGTCTGTTGCGCTCAGTCATGTAATGGCCATCGACGGTATAGAGTTCTCCTGCTGAGGAATAGCGATGCACGTCACGGCGGTAATCGCCCCAACGGGCTGCTTCGGCATAGATGGCTTTGGAGATGTGGTGGTATAAGCTATCCCACAGTTCGACCACGGATTCCTGGCCGAGCAGTCCATCATCGGCCAGCAATACTTTGGCCCGACGCAGATAGCGTAAGGCAAAATCATCGTTTTTCATCAGGTTGTTGAAAATGCCTGTTGGAAAACGGTTTCCGTTGTTCTTGCTCAGTACGTTTTCCTTGACGTTCTCAAAAAGTTGTTCCGAGTCCCAGCAGAGAAGACGGAACCCTTGGCTGTCGGCTCCTCGCCGACGGATGGCATACCAGTTGTGGTGGTCCCAGTCGGTGTTGCCGCCATACTGGTTGATGAGCATGTAGTCGATGAAATGGTCGATGTCGAGGAGTGCTTCCTGCTGTGGATCATCACTGCCGTCGGGGAGATGGCCTTGCAGACGCTGGTAGTAGGTGTTGTCGGCAGCCTTGGCGGCCATATCTGCCAACTGGTCCCAGGCATCCAGACTACCTTCTGATGCTTCGATATGATTGCCGCCGTCTTCTTCGATCTTGATGACGTCGATATCACTTTTCTTACCTCCGAGGTGATCTTTCCCAAAGAGATCGTCAACACGCTCTGCCACGTTGTAGAGTCCCCAATACATGCCATTGAGAAACAGATTGACGTAGAGGGCATTGACGCTGGTGTGCCCCATCTTCCGCAGCATGCGCCGTGCCCACAC
>CADCQC010000371.1 GCA_902803455.1 uncultured Prevotellaceae bacterium | reverse complement strand
CCTTTGCATCGTGTTCGTGAGAATGCTTTTTTCATTAGGTTAGTAGTTTGATAGATTTAAGGTAAAGATTATGTTATTAGATTTTGAAACAGCGATGATGTTGGCTGTTGTCCTTATTGCGACAGTGCTAAGTGTCATAGCTTTAGTAAAAACCAACATTCGTTGAATTGTTTTCAGGAGGCCGGTGTGAGTGATTCATGTCGTCCTCTTTTTTTTATCCCTTCTTCTCTCCTCACGATTGGCTTGCCTTTGCTTGTGACACGACAAATCAGAGGCAATACAAATCTAAATAGACCTAAAATTTTCTCAATTATTCCATAATTTGCATAATAAAGTGGTGAAAACACGTTTTATTTGCGGAATTCTAAGTAAATTTGCAGCCAATAAGGCAGGGACAACCGCACTTTTCCACTTGACATCAGAAATTCCGCAAGTGGGGAAGGGGTGTGTTTGTCTGTTAACCCAATAAAAATAGATCCAATGACAAGGAAATTTCAGGTTCTCGCTATCATGATGTCAGCCCTTTTTGTGCTTTCCTCATGTCTAAAAGATGAGACCAATGAGATCATCTATCCGAGTGACTCGGCCATCACTTCTTTTGTGTTGGGGACGATGAAATGCTATAAGACTATAAAAAAATCTGACGGTAAGGACAGCGTCTATATCTCGAACATTACGGGCAGTTCTTACAAATTCAATATCGACCAGGTGAACCGTCAGATCTACAATCCCGATTCATTGCCTTATGGTACAGATGTGGCACATGTGGCCTGCACGATCGGAACAAAAAATTCCAGTATGGTTGCTATCAAGAAAATCAACAGCGACACGCTGCAGGCATATTATAGCACAGACTCCATCGATTTCACCGTGCCTCGCAAATTCCAATCCGTTTCGTTGGATGGTAAAAATGTGGTGGAATATACCGTCACGCTCAATGTTCACAAGGAAAAGCCTGATTCATTTATCTGGCATGCCGGCAACCGCTTTGAGGCCATTGTGGATGCAAAGGGAATGAAAGCCTTGAACTGTAACGGCAACCTGTTCCTTTTTGTCTCTTACGGCCAGTCTGGTGCCATTTTCTGCAATGAGAGTGGCCAGCAAAACGGATGGAAAAGCATAGGAGAGAATCTTCCACAGCCTGTTCCTGCAGACGCCTACCGCAATGTGGTTTGCATGGACGGCTATCTCTATCTCTACACCAATGACGTGTTACTGCGCTCTGATGATGGGTTGCAATGGGAAAGCACACCATGTCAGGGTATCAACCGCCTTGTAGCCGCTGGCACCCGTACACTCTTTGCCTACAATTTTGAGGGAAAACTCGTGTCGTCTATCGACCAGGGGATGACTTGGTCGCTGGAACCATTAGATAATGACGGCATCTTGTTGCCCGATGGCGACGTGTCCTATTGCTGCCTGCCTTCATTGACAAACAGCCATGTGGAGAATGTCGTACTCATCGGAAACCGCAGTTTAGAGCGATTCTCCAACGACGCTTATGCCCATGTGTGGAGTGGGGTGTTTGACACCACTTCGCCTGCTGCCAGAGAACCCTGGATGTATATCAATAATATTGACCGCTCGGCTTATTTCTTGCCAAGGCTTTCGTCGCTCACAGCCGTGGCTTATGGCAGGGGTATCATAGCCGCCGGTGCTGCCGGTATCGGTGCATGCCAGGAAGCTGGTTTCAAAAGAATCTATTACAGTTACGACGGCGGTATTTACTGGCTCAACAACAGCAATTACTATCTGCCGACAGGCTTCGAATGTAGCGGTCCGTTCACGATGACCGTCGATGACCACGATTACCTTTGGCTGTTCTGTGCCGGTAGCGGACAAGTGTGGAAAGGAAGGCTCGGTGGCAGCGACAATTCGGATGACCAAAAGATTTTCACCAAATAAAAGCCTTTCTGAGAAGCATGGCCATGAGAAAAATCCTCTTTCTGCTATCATTCATGATGCCTGCTGCCATGAGCGCGCAGGGCGACGTGGAGTATATGATGGAGGCAGGAGGCGGATTGGGATTGGTCACCTATCTGGGCGATTATAACAGCGGGTTGCTGAAAGACGTGCAGCCCATGGCATCGCTGATGCTCCGCAGGCACATCAACCTCTATCATGGGTTCCGCCTGCGTCTGGGCTACGGCAAACTGAAAGGTTCTTCAAAAAATGAGGAGACCTACTATCCCGGTACAGCGGAGACACCTTATGAGTTCAACAACAGCATGGTGGATCTCTGTGCCACATACGAGTACAATTTCTGGCCCTATGGCACAGGGCTCGAATATCGGGGTGCCCAGCGCCTGACCCCGTTTATCTTCTTAGGCTTGGGGATGGTCTATACCAAATCCGACAGGAATGTGGTCACGGCAAGTTTGCCCTTGGGGATAGGCGTGAAATATAAGTTAGCCGACCGGTTGAACCTGGGCGTGGAATGGTCGGTCAACTTTTCGATGAATGATCGGCTCGACGGGTCTGCAGACCCATACAGCATAACCAGCAGTGGGATTTTTAAGAATACCGACTGCTATTCGGCCTTGCAGGTGAGTCTCACCTACAGTTTTATGGCCAAATGTAGAACATGTCATAATGAGGATGAATAATTTGGATTTAAATCGTATACCGGAGCACATTGCCATCATTATGGACGGTAATGGAAGATGGGCTTTGGAGCAAGGTAAACCACGTAGTTTTGGACATCAGGCTGGGGTGGACGCCGTCAGGCGCATCACCTCGGAATGTACACGCCTGGGGGTGAAGTTTTTGACGCTCTACACCTTCTCGACAGCGACCTGGAACAGGCCTGTCGACGAGATCGCTTCGCTGATGAGTCTGGTGCTCTCTTCGCTTGAGGATGAGATCTTCATGAAAAACAACGTGAGATTCCGTGTCATCGGTGAGATTGAGCGACTGCCACAGGACGTGCAGGATAAACTGCAGGAAACCATGGACCATACTGCAGCAAATGATGCCATGCAGATGGTGGTAGCCTTGAGTTATTCCTCACGGTGGGAGATCACACGCGCTACGCGGGAGATCGCCCGTCAGGTAAAGGAGGGAAGCCTTCGTCTCGAGGACATCGACGAGCAGTTGATGTCGAAGCACATGGTGACCAACTTCATGCCGGATCCAGAATTGCTCATACGCACCGGAGCGGAAGTCAGAGTGTCTAATTACCTCTTGTGGCAGATTGCTTATTCCGAACTATATTTCTGTGACACGTATTGGCCTGATTTCATGGAGGAAGACTTGCATGAGGCCATCAGATGCTATCAGAACCGGCAAAGACGGTTTGGAAAGACAGAGGCACAGGTGGAAGACGAGAACGTGTAAACAGACAATCAAATGAACATGAAATATCTAAGGACATTCCTCCTTCTCTTGGCTTTTGCGACAGCATTCGCAGTCAATGCCCAGGAGAAAATCATCAATCCCGACATCTCTTATGCTGGTATGCCGCGGCAACTGACTATCGGCGGTATCGCTGTATCAGGTGTGGAAGGGTATGAGGACTACATGCTGACAGGTATCTCCGGACTTACCGTGGGACAGACCATCAGTGTTCCAGGCAACGATATCACAGATGCTGTGAAGCGTTATTGGCGGCATGGACTCTTCTCCACAGTGGCCATCTCTGCCGACTCCATCGTGGCCGAAAAAATCTATCTGCATATCCATCTGAGTTTACGTCCCCGTGTGTCGACCATCAATTATATCGGTTTGAAAAAGTCGGAACGTGAGGACATGGAGGCCAAATTGGGTATCATCAAGGGTGGACAGGTCACCCCCAATATCATCGACAGAGCCAAGATCCTCGCCAAGAAATATTTTGATGACAAAGGCTACAAGAATGCGGAGATCAACATTGTCCAGCGTGATGATGTCACCAATAAGAACCAAGTCATTCTTGATGTGGAAGTCGACAAGAAGGAGAAAATGAAGGTGCATGAGATCATCCTTGTGGGCAACGAGCAACTGACCGACAAGAAGATCAAAGGCGGATTGTTCCGGAAGGGCGCTTTCTCCAAGACCCATGAGGCTGGCAAATTGTCCACGTTCCTCAAATCCAAGAAATTCACTCCTGAGCGTTGGAAGGCAGACAAGCAGAAACTGATTGAAAAATACAACGAGTATGGTTTCCGTGATGCCGCCATCATTGAGGATAGTGTGTGGAACTTTGACGACAAGCATGTCAATGTATATGTGAAAGTAGAGGAAGGACAGAAATACTATCTGCGCAACATCACTTGGGTGGGTAATACCATCTACAACACCGATTACCTCAGCCGCATCCTGGGCATGAACAAAGGTGATGTCTACAACCAGAAACATCTCAACAAGCGACTCACCGAGGACGACGACGCCGTGGGCAACGAATACTGGAACCATGGATATCTGTTCTATAACCTGCAGCCGACAGAGGTGAATATCGTGGGCGACTCCATCGACCTGGAGATGCGTATCCAGGAAGGACCGCAGGCACATATTAATAAGGTGAGGATCAATGGCAACGACCGTCTATATGAGAATGTCGTGCGACGCGAGTTGCGCACCAAGCCTGGTGACCTTTTCTCCAAAGAGGCATTGCAACGTTCTGCTCGTGAATTGGCTTCCATGGGGCATTTCGACCCAGAGAAGGTGAACCCCGACGTGCAACCCAATAATGAGGATGGTACAGTGGATATCAACTGGCAGTTGGAACAGAAATCCAACGACCAGATAGAGTTCTCTCTGGGATGGGGACAGACGGGCGTCATCGGACGTATCGGATTGAAACTCAACAACTTCTCCATGGCCAACCTCTTCCGTAAAAATAGGGAGCACCGTGGTATCATGCCCATTGGTGATGGTGAGGTGCTCTCACTGGGGTGGCAGTCAAACGGAACCTATTACAACTCGGGCAACATCTCTTACTCCACTCAGTGGTTTGGTGGCAAGCGTCCTATCCAATTCAGTGTCGGTGCATTCTATTCCAAACAGACCGACATCTCGAGCACGTACTATAATTCAGCCTACAGGTATAGTTATTACAACTACCTGGCAGGTGGTGTAGGAAGCAGTTACTACAACAATTTTGAGAGTTACTACGATCCTGATAAATATGTGAAACTTCTCGGCTTCTCGTTGGGATGGGGTAAGCGTCTGCGCTGGCCAGATGATTACTTCATGCTTTCAGCCACATTGGGATATACACGCTATATGCTTAAGAACTGGAGTTATTTCCTTGTCACCAACGGTAACTGTAATAACCTCAATCT
>CADCQC010000370.1 GCA_902803455.1 uncultured Prevotellaceae bacterium | reverse complement strand
GCTGGGGGATTCGAACCCCCGGTACGGTAACCCGTACGGCAGTTTAGCAAACTGCTGGTTTCAGCCACTCACCCAAACTTCCTTTACGGTGCATTACCGAAGCATTTTCGCTCAAATGCGGTTGCAAAGGTAATGCTATTTTTTATTCCATCCAAATTTTTAAGGATGTTTTTTCAAAAAATCTTTTCCCGTCCATTTTTGTTGCCATTCCGACCTTTCCAGTTTTCATATCGGATATATCGGTTTTGACACTTTTTCTGATCAGATGCTGCCAATCCTCACATCGGCGATCTTCACCTTACGGCTGCTCCATGGAGTATTGCTGAGGCCTTTTTTGTTGCTGATGCCAAACATCACGGTGCCGGGCTTCTTTACCTCAAAAGTGCTCTCCACATGAGTCCACATGCGTCGACCGTCGTTGCTGTCGATATACACCTCTTCTGTCGCATTGCTGTCTTCTGGTGCCTTTTGGCTGTTCATGTCCGTGATGGAGTAGGGAGGTATCTTCACCTTGATGGTGTCGTTGCCTGTGATGACATAGAGTGAGTTGCCTTCACCGTCGGCTTTCACATAACCGTCGATTTTGTAGGTACCTGGGTCAAGGTCACGATGCTGGCGAAAGTCGTATTCCATGTCGTTCGGGTTGTTTTCGGCTTCCAAGGCGAGGTATTCATCATGATAGCCGTTGGGCAGCAGTCCCCATTCGCAGACGTCCTCGTCCACGCCGCTGAGACTTTCCACCTTCCATCCCATGCTGTTGAGCACCTTCCATCCATTTCCGCTGAGATAAATCCCATCGTGCGTCTTTTCTTTCTTATAGATGTCTTGGACTGTTTTGTGGATGTTGATGCCGGCTTTTCCTAATGCGGCAAGAAGGACAAACAGGCTGATTACCCAGACGGCAATCAGGCTAACCTTGGTTGTGGTCGACATACTTGGGTCGGTCGACTTGCTGTGGGTGAGCAGACGGATGGCTCCGTAAAGAGGAAGACCGATAACAATCAGTGTACATATAATGCCGCATAACACAAGCCATTTAGGCATGCTGTTGATGATTTCGAAGATCTCCCATCTCATCCCTCCAATATGGATGAAACTGAAGTCGCCTGCTATCGCTGCGATCGACAAACCGATGACGGCGGCAAAGAGAGCCAGCAGCAAACTACCGAGGATGAATATGACGAAAGCGCCGATGCAGAAGGCGAAAAATTTGACGATGGCAGAGAGACAACCTCTTGCCGTGTCGCGGTTTTGAGGGTTATTTACAAATTGGTTGGCACTGTTCACACCCCGCATCAGTTCTTCATTGATGGCTTTGGCCGACACGGGCTTGCCATACATCCTGAGGCGGTCTTCAGGTGTGATCGCCTCAGGGATGAGAATCCATGCCACCACATAGATAAAGGCTATCGTGGTGAATGACATTAAGAGGAGGAATACCATCAGCACGCGCAGGAGCAAGGGGTCTTTCAACCCGAAATAATGGCTCACACCTGATATGACACCGCCAAGCACCTTGTCTTCTGTGTCGCGGAAGAGTTTTTTGGTGGATTGGCCTGATGTATAGTAAGATGTGTTGGTCGGGCCGCTTCCCAGGTCGTTGCCGCCAAGATCGGCTCCGTAAGAATTGGAAAATTCTTCGCTGTTGCTGGTGTTGCCGTCTTCGCTGTCCATCTGCTGTGGATCACCGATGCGGTCGATGATGGTCTTCACGTGTTCGATTGTGATGGCTTCCACACCCTGTGAGCGCAACTCGCTGAGCAATTCTGCCACACGGTGTTCCACGTCGTCGGCAATCTCTTCTCCACCTTCCCTGTGGCTGTAGTATAACCGCATGTTCTTGTTATACTGCTGGAGAAGTTCATAGGCATCCTCATCGATAGGGTAGAGGGTACCGAAAATGTTCACTGATATATTCTTTTTCATAATAGTCGTTGATGCAATGTGATGTCAATAATATTTTAACTTCTCCACGGTGCGGATGAGTGAACCCCAAGTTTCGTCCATGGCGGTGAGAGCTGCTGCTCCCTCATTGCTGAGAGCGTAGTATTTTCGGGGAGGACCTTGCAATGACTCCTGCCACTCATAACTGAGCAGACCGTCGTTCTTCAGACGGGTCAGGAGTGGATAAAGAGTTCCTTCCACCACAATCAGGTCGGCTTCCTTCAACTGCTTGATGATGTCATTGGCATAGGAGGGCTGCCGGCGCAACAGGAGCAGGACACAATATTCGAGCATCCCTTTCCTCATTTGTGATTTGGCGTTGTCTATATTCATATTCTTGTTGTTTAAATGATGTCGGAGGAAGAGGCCTGCATCCTATCGACGGTGCAAATATAGATAATAATAGAATACCTTGCAATACATAGTACCAAAAATATGATAGTATTTAAGAATTTTTAATATTATGCTTTAAAAAGAAGTATGGAAAACAAAAAACCACATGAATGGTTTCATATGAAAACATTCATGTGGCAGGAGGGGTATCTTTTGTTTTGCTGAAGATACGGGGTGTGTCAATCTGTTTAAGATGCGGATTGAATCTATCAGCGGGCAGCCTTGATGTTGTAGGTCTTTCCAGCGGAAGTCTCCAAGTCGTATTCATAGACTTTGGGGACATTGTTGGAAGTGAAGTTTTTCAGTTCTCCCGACTTCAGGGGGCGCTTGATCTCTGCACCTTGGAGCAATGGATTGGTGCAAGCACCCTTGGCTGCGGTGAGGCCTTTGCCTTTGAGAGGGACATAGGAGCGCAGGCGCAGCGTGCCTCCGATGGTGGAGCTGATCTTGGCCTTGACCAGTTGTCCGTTTTCCCATTGTTCATCAACCACGAAACCTCCACGTGCGAGCAATCCGCTTACCTGGCCGTTGCTCCAAGTGTCGGGAAGGGCTGGCAAGAGGTGCACGGCATTGTCATGGCTTTGTAAGAGCATCTCGCAGACACCGGCGGCACAACCGAAGTTGCCGTCAATCTGGAAGGGGGGATGGGCATCGAAGAGGTTGGGGTAGGTTCTTCCGTCAGGATAGTTTCTCATCGACCTGTCATCGGGCAGGATATGGAGCATGTTTTTGATAATCTTGAAGGCATGGTTGCCGTCGAGCATACGTGCCCAGAAATTAATCTTCCATCCGAGGCTCCAGCCGGTGGCCATGTCACCTCGTTGATGTAGCGTGTTGGCGGCGGCGGTGAACAGTTCCGGATGGCTGAAGGGTGATATCTGGTTGGAGGGATATAGTCCATAGAGGTGGGAGATGTGGCGGTGCTCGTCTTTCGGGTCATCACCGTCGATGAGCCATTCCTGCAACTGTCCGTGACGGCCTATCTGCATCGGTGGCAGTTGTGAGATCGCCTTGCGCAAGCGTTGCTTGTAGGCCTCGTCGGTTTTCCCGAGCGCATCCATGGCATGAAGCACGTTGGACAAGACATCAAAGACGATCTGGTTGTCCATCGTCGAACCGGCTGTGACGGTCGTGCGCTTGCCCATCGGACCATGCTCCGGTGAGACGGTCGGGACGGTGACGAGCCAGCCGGCGGCATGCTTCACCTCGCCATTTGCCGGGTATGCCTGCATGTAATCCAGAAGGAAGTCTGCGGCTCCTTTCATCACAGGATAATAGTCTGCCAGAAACTGTTTGTCACCGGTGAAGAGATAGTGTTGCCAGAGATGTGTGGTTAGCCAGGCCCCGCCTGTCGGGAACATACCCCATGATGTGCCGTCCACAGGACCTGCGATACGCCACAGGTCGGTATTGTGATGGGCCACCCAACCGTTGCAGTCATACATCTCACGGGCTGTCTTAGCACCGGTCTCACTCAGATCGCGGATCATGGAGAAAAGGGGTTGCTGGGTCTCGGCCAGATGACCGATGAGGGCTGGCCAGTAGTTCATCTCTGCGTTGATGTTGATGGTGTACTTCGAGTCCCATGGCGCATTCATCTTGTCATTCCACACACCTTGAAGGTTGGCAGGCTGGCCACCGGGCTGCGACGAGGAGATCAGCAGGTATCGGCCATACTGCATCATCAGCGAGACCATGTCCATGTCATTGCCTTCGGCAAAAGCTGCCAGTCGCTTGTCGGTTTCCCAGGCTGATGCTTCTGATTTCGGCAGCGTGAGTGTCACGCGGTCATACTGATCACGGTATTTTTTTACATGACGGCTCAGCAATGCCGGAAACAGCATCGTCTCGGCTTGATCAAGCCGGTTTTTGTTCTTCGCATGGGCATTTCCATTCACATTGTGATAATTCACGTAGTTGGTGGCGGCCGACAGATAGATGGTCACCTCTGTGGCATCGGCCACCTGGAGGGATGTCTGCTCGAAGCGTATCTGGCCATCGGCGCGTATGTCTGCGATACATTCTGCTGTCAGTCCTGATGGCACGCCTTCTTGTTCTACTCCCTGAATGGTGGCCAACAGTTGTGCGCCTTCGATATTCTTGCCTTGGGTCAGGGAACATTGGCAGCGGTGGGAGGTTTTCACCTCGGCAGGCAACTGGCTTTGGTAAGAGAGGCCAAAGGTCAGTTTCCCTTTATGGCTTGCTTTGATGTGGATGATGATCACACTGTCGGTCTGTGAGGCGAAGACTGTACGCTCATATTTTACGCCGTTGCAGGTATAGGTTGTCGTCGCCGTCGCATCACCCAGGTTGAGTGTGCGTACATAATCCGTTGTTCCTTTGTGCCCGAAATCAAATTTCAGACTGCCTAAGGGGAGAAAGCGCATGCCGTGTGGTCCTTTCACAAAGTAGCGGTCGAGCAACTGGTGGGCTTGGTCTTCTTTGCCGGCGTAGATCAGGTCGCGGACTTCCTGCAGATGGGCAAGCGACTCTTTGGAGTTGTTGTCGTGGGGTGAACCGCTCCAGAAAGTTTCCTCGTTCAGTTGGATTTCCTCGGTCTCGACACCGCCATAGACCATGGCTCCGAGAATGGAATTGCCTATGGGAAGGGCTTCCAACCATGTCTTTGCCGGTTGGCTATACCATAGCTTGTGCTGTTGGGCCATCACGGTGATGGTCATGATAGAGAGAATGAATAGAAGGATAGGCTTTTTCATGTCTATGTGTAAAAAATGGTTATTCGGGTTGAGGCATGTCGGCAAAAAGAATGCTCTTGCATCTTGGTGTGGCAAAGATACGAATAATCTGTCAAACAGCCATCTTCATGTGAGGATAAACGTTCCTTTCTTCATATTTTTGGCTTTTTGTTTTCGGAAACCGCAAATTATCACTACCTTTGTCTCACTTTCTATCAACAAACAAACAAAAATTACCTACTATGTACAGCAATCCAGCAGAATGCCTTTACTGCACCAACAATGAGACACTTCACAACCTGATGATACAGTTTGCCGAACT
>CADCQC010000369.1 GCA_902803455.1 uncultured Prevotellaceae bacterium | reverse complement strand
GGGAAGGCGGCGATGGGCCGTTCGCCGGCATCGTGTGCCGACTGCACCATGTCGTAGAACACACCATCGGCATATCCGGGACAGGTCATCAGTTCGCGGTGATGGTTGAAATAGTGGTGGAGGTTGGGGAACACCCCTTGGGCGATGTCGTCCATGCCTACGGCAGGATAATAAAATTGCGGTCCGGCGACAGGCAGCAGGAGGAAGATCACATAATGGATGAAAAAGGTGCCCAGGATGATGAACACCACGCGCTCTACTGACGTTTTATGGGTCAGCATGATGGCGATGACCACGATGGCCAGCAACGGGTAGTAGCAGGTGTAGCCCAGGCACATCAGTTCGCTGAACACCCAATGGCTGCAATATTTGGAGAAGAGCAATGCTGGTTGGCAACCGAAAAGCGCCTGTTCCCAGGAGGCGAACAGGTGGTCGAGGTTGGGCAGGATGCGGTTGAACTCATAGATGTCTGGATACCACCAGCTCAATAATGACAGATGGACGACCACCCGCGCATAGAGCGTCAGGCCGCAGGGCAGCAAACGGTAGGTCCCCCAGACCGCCAGGATGATGGCGAGGATTTTCATACGTCCCCAGATCATCGTGGAGGAATTGGGAAAATGGGTATTGAAGAGCAATGCCACCGCCAGCGTGATGAAGAGATAGGCCAACGTGGCCCATTCATAGGCCATGAGACCCCGCCGTGGCTGCTGATGAAGGGTGAACAAGTCGTGCAGGAATTCTTTCATAGGCAGTGTCATAGCCAATGGTTGTCTTTATACCATTTCACCGTGCGGCGCACGCCTTCCTCCAGTCCCACCGTGGGGCGGTATCCCAACTCGTCGATGGCGGGCTGGATATCGCAGCGCCAGTTGCGCTGTGACAAGATATGAAATTTGTCGTTGTTGAGCGCGGTGATATGGCCGGTGATCCTGCTCCAGTATTCACCGCAGAAGGTGATGATGCGCAGCAACCAGATGGGAGCCTTGATGCGCAGCAGCCATTTGTCGCCCAACTCATGGTGGAGGTAATCGCTGAAGGCCCGCGACTGGTAGACCTCGCCATCGCTGAGGAAATATTTACGGCCTGTGGCTCCATGGTCAAGGGCCAGGAAGACAGCCTGCACCACGTCGTCCACATAGATGAAGGTGATGTCTTGCTGTTGGAAACCTACGGAGAAGTCCATGTGCTGCCGGATGCTCTTCGCCATCATGAAGTAGTCGCGCTCACGGGGACCATAGACACCCGTGGGGCGGAGAATGACATAAGGCAGCCGGATGCCTTGGGCCACAAGACTGTCGAGCCATTGTTCGGCGGCCAGTTTGCTACGGCCGTAGGCCGTGTTGGGCAGGGGCGTGTCGCTCTCCAGGATGGCTTCATAGGGCTGCTGTTCCTTGATGGGACCATAAACGCTCAGTGAACTGAGGTAGATGAATCTTTTCAATGGCATGCCGGTGGCGATGAGGGCT
The DNA here is from genome assembly GCA_902803455.1 of uncultured Prevotellaceae bacterium. Taxonomy (GTDB): domain Bacteria; phylum Bacteroidota; class Bacteroidia; order Bacteroidales; family Bacteroidaceae; genus Prevotella. The sequence continues at coordinate 3,175 of CADCQC010000369.1, read as the reverse complement.
TCCACCAGATGTCGGGTGCCTTCATAGTTCACCCGATGGAAATCCTCGGTATGGATGCATTTCGTCACACCGGCGGCATGCACGACATAATCAAACTGATGGCCGGCCAACTGGGTCTCCAGGGTATGGCGGTCGGACAACGACAACTCGATGAAGTGGAGACGGCTGTCGGTGAGAAACGTGCGGGAACTGCTTTTGCGCACGGCGGCCCATACCTCCATGTCACGGCGGAGGGCTTCCTCAACGATAAAACTGCCGATGAAACCGCTGGAGCCTGTTATCAGAATTGATTCTTTCCTCATCTTATTCTCTGTCCGTTGAAGCATATTTTGTGGAAATTGCTTGCAAAGTTAGCAATTATTTTGTTAATTTGCAGCATTCAAATGCACAATACTATGGGAAAAGGAAAAAAAGGCGGTAAACGCATGAACAAGAAACAGGTGACAGAGGCGCTGGTCAATTTCTTTCAGTCACAGCCCAATGAGACATTCACCTATAAACAAGTATTCAAAAACCTTCACTTTGATACTCATCCTCTCAAGATGCTGGCTATCGAGGTGATGGACGAGATGGCGTGGGACGACTTCTTGACCAAGGTCTCGCAGTCATCCTATAAACTCAACCTCAAGGGACAGGTGCAGGAGGGCGTGTTCCGCAGAAAGGCCAACGGCAAGAACAGTTTTATTCCGGATGATGGCAGCCAGCCCGTCTTCGTGGCGGAGCGCAACTCCATGTTCGCCCTCGACGGCGACCGGGTGCGTGTCTCTTATAACGCGCGCCGCACCAACCACATCAAAGAGGCCATGGTGACGGAGATCATCTCCAGGGCGCGTGACACCTTCGTCGGTAAACTGAAAGTGGAGCGCGACATCGCCTTCCTCGTCACGGACAGCAACCTGGCGCTTGATATCCTCGTGCCAAAGAAACGCCTCAAAGGAGGGAAGTCGGGCGACAAGGCGGTGGTCAAGATCACACAATGGCCCAGCAGAGAGTCGAAAAACATTGTCGGTGAGGTGGTCGACGTGCTTGGCCAAAGTGGTGACAACACGGTGGAGATGCACGCCATCCTCGCGCAATATGGCTTGCCTTACAAATATCCCAAGTCGGTGGAGCAGGCTGCGGAGAAAATACCCCTTGAGATCTCTCCCGCAGAGATCGAAGGGCGTGAGGATTTCCGCGACGTGACAACCTTCACCATCGACCCCAAGGATGCGAAAGACTACGACGACGCCCTCTCCGTGCGCAGCAAGGGAAAGGGACTGTGGGAGATTGGTGTCCACATTGCTGATGTGTCGCATTACGTCAAAGAGGGCTCTGCCATCGACAAAGAGGCCCAGAAACGTGCCACCAGCGTCTATCTCGTCGACCGTACCATCCCCATGTTGCCTGAGCGGTTATGCAACTTCGTCTGTTCTTTGCGGCCCAACGAGGACAAGCTCTGCTACAGTGCTGTCTTCGATATGGATGATACCGGAAAAGTGGTGAAATGGCGGCTCGTGCATTCTGTCATCAGGAGCAACAGACGCTTTGCCTACGAGGAGGTGCAGCAGATCCTGGAAGACAACGGCGTGGTCGATGGCACAGGGCAACCTGCTCCACGTGCTCCCAAAGGTGGCTACAAGGGTGAGTTTGCCACAGAACTGGTGACCCTCGACAAGTTGGCGAAACTGTTGCGGGAAGAGCGCTTCAAGAACGGTGCCGTCAAGTTTGACCGGGAAGAACTGCATTTCGATGTCGACGAGAAGGGAAAGCCCGTGAGATGCTATTTCAAAGTGTCGAAGGATGCCAACAAACTGATCGAGGAATTTATGTTGCTGGCCAACCGCTATGTGGCAGAGAGCATCGGAAAGGTGAAGAAGGGGGAGAAAGCAAAGACGCTGCCCTACCGTATACACGACTCACCCGATCCCACCAAACTGGAGCATCTGCGTGAGATGACGGCGAAGTTCGGATACCGCCTCAAGACTGCGGGCACACGCAGTGCGATCACCAAGAGCCTCAACTCGCTCATCAGTGAAAGTATGGGACGGCCAGAGGAGAACCTCATACAGGCCTTGGCCCTCAGGGCGATGATGAAGGCGCGCTACAGCGTGCACAACATCGGGCACTACGGACTGGCTTTCGACTACTATACCCACTTCACCAGTCCTATCCGCCGTTATCCGGATACCATGGTTCATCGGTTGCTCACCCGTTACCAGCAGGGTGGCAGAAGTGCCAGTAAGGAGCATTACGAGGAACTCTGTGAGCATTCGAGCGACATGGAACAGACAGCGGCCAACGCCGAGCGTGACTCGATCAAATACAAGATGGTGGAATTCATGGCCGACAAGATCGGCAATGTCTATGAGGCCCATATCAGCGGTATCCAGTCCTATGGCATCTATTGTGAGATCGACGAGAACCACTGCGAGGGCATGGTGCCCATGCGTGACCTCGACGATGACTACTACGACTTCGACGAGCGCCACTATTGTCTGGTGGGGCGGAGGCATCACCACAAGTTCCAACTGGGTGATCCCATCACCATCAAAGTGGCCCGCGCCAACATTGAAAAACGACAGCTCGACTTCACGCTGGCTGATTAAGGCCACGACTCCTAAAGAGATGCCAGCATCATGAGTATCAGATATACACGGCGAGAGGAAAACATCAACACATGGTCGCATGCGGCAGGCATCCTGTTGGGTGTGGTCGTGGGGGTGATTTTCCTCGTCATGTGTGCTGGCAGGGGCTATGGCTGGGCCCGCATGGGGGTAATCCTCTATCTCGTGGGCATGATGGGCTCTTATGTCACTTCGACGGTCTATCATGCGCTGTCGCGACACAGCAAATGGAAAGAACGCATGCGGCGGTGGGATCATGCCGCTATCTACTGGCACATCGCAGGGTCCTATTCTCCCATCACGCTCGTGGCATTGAGGGAGGATGGATTCTGGGGATGGGGCCTTTTTATCTTTGTCTGGACCTGTGCCTTGGCGGGTACCATCACCAGTTTTGTCCACCTCAAGGAGCATAGCAACTGGGAGACCGCCTGTTTTATCGGGATGGGTCTGAGCGTGCTGGTGGCGTTTAAACCCTTGGTAGAGAATGTGAGCACGGCGGCCTTCGTGTGGATCATCGCCGAAGGAGTGTGTTATATCACGGGGGCTTTGTTTTACAGCCTCAACAAACG
>CADCQC010000368.1 GCA_902803455.1 uncultured Prevotellaceae bacterium | reverse complement strand
TGCCACCTTCTTTATGGCAAAAACATTAGGAACCGTTTGCCCCATATTGTCTTTGCAGATAAGCATATCAATATTGTAAAAATCACAATATTTGCATTGTGAAGGATCGTCAATAACGTTGACCATTATTTCAGGCTGAACAGCTAACTGTGCATTTTCAGGATATTGCTCTGGATAATTGATGTAATTCCATACCAGGTTGGTCAGGTCATTCATATAGTCATTTACATTGTGATATATTTCCATCTTTCTTGTGATATTTCTGGTTTAACATAGGATTTTGCTTATGGAAATCATTTCCATGCATTTTATAGACGGACAAATCTGTTATTTGTTATATAATTGTCCTATTTTTTTGATTTTTTATCAAATATTTAGAAAACATCATCATGAGTAGGCGTCCTGTTAATTGTTTTGACAACATATTCGTTTGCATTGAGATACTCTTCTTAATTATTATTTCCTAATCATTCATATAAATCATCTTTTTTTCTTAACTTTGCAGCCAATTAAAGAGATATTGTAGATGGCGTCAGAAACGAATTATGCCAATATGGGATCTTCAGCACATATAGATGGTGCTAAACTGGGCATACTATGGGTGTTCAGTTTTGCACTGTTTGTAGGCAATTTCTCCTTCCCAATATGTGGCTTATTATGGATTTCGACAATGATATTCATTCCATTTTATTTGGGAATGCTGACAAGATCGTATGCTGAGAAGACAGCCCAAGGCCAAATCGGTTATTGGCGTGCTTATTTATATTCCGTCATGGTGGTTTTCTACGCATCCCTAATATTTGCAATTGCGCAATGGGCCTATTTTGAATGGATAGATCATGGCATGATTATCAACCGTTACTTGACCATGCTGACTGACCCAGACTTTAAAAAGGCCCTTGATGCAATGGGATACCCCAAAGACACCGCCACGTCTCTATCCAAAATGATACGTGAACTTCGTCCGATAGATATCGCAATTCAGATTATGTGGTCAAATATTTTGGCCGGATTAATCATGAGCTTAACCATAGCACTTTACGTAAGTTTAAAAAGTCACTGGAAACCAAGAAATTAGTAAACATCATCAATCAATGGACATATCTGTTGTTATCCCTTTGTTTAATGAGGAAGAATCACTTCCCGAACTTTACCGTTGGATTCATCAAGTAATGGACGACCATAACTTCTCCTTTGAGGTGATATTCGTCAATGATGGGTCTACAGACAAATCATGGAGCGTAATAGAAGAGTTATCAAGCCAACATGCAGAAGTGAAGGGCATCAAATTCCGGCGCAACTACGGAAAGAGCCCTGCATTGTATTGTGGTTTCAAAGAAGCACAAGGCGATGTTGTCATCACAATGGATGCCGACTTGCAAGACTCCCCCGATGAAATCCCCGGATTATATGATATGATCATGAAAGATGGTTACGACCTCGTTTCAGGATATAAGCAAAAGCGTTATGATCCTTTATCCAAAACGATTCCGACCAAATTGTTTAACGCTACTGTCCGTCGGATTAGTGGCATCAGAAACTTGCACGACTTCAATTGCGGTTTAAAAGCCTACCGTAAAGAAGTGGTGAAGAACATTGAAGTTTATGGTGAGATGCACCGTTTCATCCCTTATTTAGCCAAGAATGCGGGATTTGACAAAATTGGCGAGAAGGTGGTACACCATCAAGCCCGGAAATACGGCAAGTCGAAGTTTGGTTTAAACCGTTTTGTCAATGGATATCTCGACTTAATCACCTTATGGTTTTTGAGCAGTTTTGGCAGGAAGCCGATGCATGTATTTGGTTTTTTAGGCACGATAGTATTTGCCATCGGATTTTTGTCAGCAATAGTGATTGGCGCCGACAAATTGATTGCATTGGCACATGGTATACCTCAGCGCCTGGTTACCGACTCACCCTATTTTTACATCGCACTGACGATGATGATGATAGGCACTCAACTATTTCTTGCCGGCTTTTTGGGAGATCTGATCAGCAGATCATCCAGTTCGCGTAATGATTACCAGATAGAGGAGGCCATCAGATGCGAAAATTAATGCGCTTGATGTGGGCGACATTTATTCTATCTTCCTGCTCATCTATTGACTGCCCGCTCAATAATTTCATACGCACGAAATATGTATTGAGCGGAAATGTGACTACACTTACCGATACACTGACTGTTAGTGCGCTCAAAGTAGACGGCAAGGACACGATACTCCTGAACAGGAAAATCGCAGCAGAGTATTTTCTTATTCCAATAAGTTATACGCAAGCCTCAGACCGATTAATATTCAAGTTGACCAGCCCTCAGTCAGTAACCGTTACCGACACTGTTGTAGTCAACAAGATTAATATGCCACATTTTGAGTCAGTAGACTGCCCTGCCACTTTTTTTCACACGATTACGGATTTGAAATGGACGCGCAATGCGATAGATTCCATGGTTATTACCAAATCTTTAGTAGACAATGATACGATTGGAGGCCATATTCAAGTATATTTTAAGCCTGGTCATTAGCCTGTTGTCCCCGGTTGCCATATCAGCCCAGACTCCGGCAAATGTTGCAGAACCAATAGAGCAAGACAGCACATCCTTTCTCCACGGGTTTGCAGTCGGTATAGATCTTGTGGGTATCGTTCAATATGCAGTCAGTGATTATGGTCAATTTGAAGCAACACTTCGTTTAAATCTTCACGACAAGTATTTTCCGATTTTTGAAGCCGGCATAGGTAGAGCATCGAGTGATGATGAGGTGACAGAAATCAGTTATCGCTCCACAGCTCCCTATTTCCGTATAGGCGCCGATTACAACATGATGAAAAACAAGCATGATGATTATCGGATTTATTTAGGTGGGAGATATGCTTTTTCTTACTTTAATTATGATGTCTCCCATCCGGATATGAAAGATCCATATTATGGCGGTATATCCACCTATATGGCCAATGATGTGAAATGCTATTCTCACTGGTTGGAATTAGCCGCAGGAGTTGATGCCAAGATATGGGGACCATTTCACCTTGGTTGGAGTGTAAGATACCGTAAACGCCTCTTCCATGATTCCGGCGAATTGGGCAACGTGTGGTATGTTCCAGGTTTTGGAAAAGACGACAGCAGTAATTTGGGAGCTGCGTTTTATTTTACTATTGACATCTAATCATCATTATAGCACATTACATGCGCAACAAGAAACAACTCATCTGGCAGCTTCCGTTTTTGGCCTTTCTCATTATCGGCACAGTGCTGATTATCCGTCAGCAGCAAAAGTTACCATATGTTTCCATTCAAGGCAACATTTTTGGAACGATATATCACATCACATATCAAAGCGACAAAGATCTCCAACATGATATTGAGCAAGCACTTGCAGAAGTAGACCAGTCATTATCCCCCTTCAATCCCCAGTCAATCATTACAAAAGTCAACAACAACGAGGACGTTTTGGTCGATGATAAATTTGTTGAGGTATTTAATCTTGCTCAAAAAATATCTCAAGATACAGACGGAGCATTCGACATCACCGTTGCTCCATTGGTCAATCACTGGGGGTTTGGTTTCAAGACGACCAATAGTCCAGACATGCATGCAATCGACAGTTTGATCTCTTTTGTAGGATATCAGAAAGTCACATTAGGAAAAGACCGCCGTATACGCAAAAATGATTCCCGACTGATGCTCGACTGCAGTGCGATAGCAAAGGGATATGGTTCAGACATTGTCGCGAAAGTATTAGAAAGCCACGATGTGAATAATTACATGATAGAAATAGGCGGTGAGATCGTGACCAAGGGAGTCAGTGAGAAACGGTCGCCATGGCGTATAGGCATCAACCGCCCTACTGAAGACCCGACCAATATGAATAATGAGATAGAAGCCATCCTCCAAATCACCGATTTGTCGATGGCCACGAGTGGTAACTATCGGAATTTTTATTACAAAGATGGCAAAAAATACGCTCATACGATAGACCCTCACACCGGATTACCTGTTGAGCACAGTCTGCTATCTGCCACTGTTGTAGCTCAACGATGTGCCATAGCAGATGCCTATGCGACAGCCTTTATGGTATTAGGTTTAGAAAAGTCGAAAGCCATACTGCAACGACATTCTGAATTGATGGCCTATCTGATATATGCAGACCATGAAGGCAAATATCAGATTTGGTGTTCTCCAAAACTCAGAGAAAAGATTATTGAAAATTGATGAATGACAAGCAGATCAACATGTATTCTACCTTGTTGCAATTACCATTGTTTCAAGGTATAAGCCAAGATGATCTATCAGAAATTCTCGGTTTTACGAAGTTTATCTTCAGCCGTCACTCACCAGGTGATGTCATCATTCAAAGTGGCCATCTCTGCGACAGTCTGGTATTTCTTTTGAAAGGCTCTTTGTCATCATTCACCTATTCTATCAGCCATGATTACTACGTGGAAGAAATAATCCCCGCCCCCACACTTATTGAGCCCGAAAACCTGTTTGGCTTGACACAACGTTACACAAGCCGATATGTATCTACGGAAAAGAGCGATATGCTCTCCATCAATAAATCAGAAGCATTGAAATTACTTGACCAATTTGACATTATCAAGTACAATCTCCTCAATATCCTTACTACCCACGCACAGCGTTTATCTCAGCGGCCATGGCGCCCTATTCCCCATTCACGCAGAGAAAAAATCATCAGATTTCTCAGTGATCATAGCCGCAAACCCGCAGGCACAAAAACATTTCATATCAAAATGCAACAAATTGCGAGTTCAATTGGTGAGAGTCGCCTTAACGTATCCAAAGAGCTCCACGAAATGCAGCACGAAGGATTACTTCAGCTATCTCGTGAGAGAATAGTCATCCCCGCTCTTGAGACACTATTCACATGAAATATGAGGCACTATTCACATGAAAAGAGATAAAATTGATGTAAATCTCGTTAAAAAATGAATTTGATTATTTCTTTAATCAAATGAAAATATAAACATTGTTTAATTATTTTGCTTATTCAGTAGGATTTCATTACTTTTGTAGCACAAAACATTCATCATGACATATGAAATCTGAAAGCATAGAATCATCAGAGAGAACCAATCCATTTTTTGAGCATTTCGATACCCTTCATCATACCTATCCGTTTCAAGCCATCCGAATTGAAGACTATGAGGAGGCATTCATGGAAGGAATCCGTCGGGACAAAGAACAAATCGAACGTACGATCAACAATCCAGAGAAGCCGACTTTCGACAATACGATTCTCAACAAGGATGACGACAGTTGGTATTATGGTCTTCTTGACAGGGTATCCACCATTTTTTCCAATCTGATGAGTGCGGAATCATCCGATGAGATGGATGCTCTTGCCCAAAAGCTGGAACCCATATTGACTCAGCATGCCAACGATGTGTTGCTCAACAAGCAATTATTTGAGCGCATCAAGGCTGTTCATCGTCATCATCGCCGTCTTACTCCCGAGGAAAAGCAACTCTTGCAAAAGACATATGATGGTTTTGCCCGTTCCGGAGCATTGTTGGATGATGAAGGAAAAGCCCGTTTACGCAAGCTTAATGAGGAAATCAGCATGCTTGCACTTCAATTTTCCCAAAATCTCAGGAAAGAGCGCAAAGCATTCACATTGCATATCACAGATGAATCAGATCTTGAAGGATTACCCGACAGAGTACGTGAATCGGCTGCATCAGAAGCAAAAGAACGCGGTCTCGAAGGATGGGTATTTACCCTTGATGCTCCAAGCATCGGGCCATTCATGAAGTATTCCACACGGCGTGAACTCCGTCATCAGTTATACATGGCGAGCAATACCGTCTGTACCCATCAGAATTCAGAGAACAACCTTGAAATCTGCAAAAGAATTGTGAACATTCAACGTGAGCGTGCACAATTGTTAGGCTACAAGACATTCGCTGATTTTGTGCTGAAGAACAGAATGGCCTCCAACAAGAAGAATGTCTACCATCTATTTGACCAACTGATCGAATGCTATAAGCCAGCAGCCTTAAAAGAAGTAGCAGAAATAGAAAAAATGGCTCGCAAACTTGAAGGGCGCAAGTTTGTACTTGAACCATGGGATTTCAGTCATTATTCTTATCAACTGCAAATGAAGAAATATGACCTCGACTCAGAGATGCTGAGGCCATATTTTGAATTGTCAAAAGTAATAGAAGGCATCTTTGGACTAGCCAAGAGACTATATGGCATCACATTCCGTGAGAACAAGGATATTCAAGTATATCATCCCGATGTTAAAGCTTATGAGGTATTTGACAAAGATAACAGCTTCCTTGCTGTATTCTAT
>CADCQC010000367.1 GCA_902803455.1 uncultured Prevotellaceae bacterium | reverse complement strand
TTTTTATGAGGAGAGTCAGGATATTCATTGATGAAGCCATAACATTCATCCTCTGCATCGCGGAAGCGGTCAAGTTTTCTTGCCTCCACACTTTGCTGGGCAAGTTCAAACTTACTCTTCATCACCAGCAGTGCGAATTCTTCCCTTTTACGGCTATAAGGAAAATCCTTGATGGCATTTTGTGCCGTGATGATGCAGGCCTCGTAATTGCTTCCTCCACTCGTACAGTTTCCGAAATACGATCCGAGGTCGTAATAGAGTTTAGCTGAATAATACTCCTTATCCACAAGTTTGTCTTGCAGTTCATAGAGTTTTTCGTGAGCAACGTCTTTCAGCCGTGCGCCGGGAAACAGGTCAAGGTATTCCTGAAAAGCAGTGATGGCCGACATGGTAGGTGTCTGGTCAAGCCTTGGTTCCGGAGTACTCATATACAAGCTTTGTCCTACGTAGAAAGAAGCCATTTCCGCATAGGTACCACGAGGATAAGCCTGATAGTATCTTTTGAAATATTGTGCAGCAGTCTCATAATCTTTACCACAATAGGATGCCATGGCAAGCATAAACAAGCATTCCTGGCCATTTTCTTTTCCTTTCATGATAGTCACCACATCCTGCAGCAGCAACACAGCACGATTGTATTTCCCCTGAGCAAAGCATTCCTTGGCATATTCATACCTATAATCATAGTCACTTGACTTCAGTACCCTGTTAAACTCATTGCCGCAGCTGGAGAAGAACACCACTGTGCACAGAGAGATGAATAGAAACTTCTTCATATCACAGACTTTGAACTGCAAAATTACACATATTTCCATACATCTGCAAAAACGTATGCGAATTTTAGCAAAAAATTGCGTTTATCGCCGTTGTTGTCAGAATATTTTTTGTTATTTTTGCAATTCTGAACGTGCAAGTTATGGAATTCAGACTCACTTCCCAATATCAGCCGACAGGCGACCAGCCCTCTGCCATCCGTGAACTGACAGAAGGTTTGCTCCGTGGCGACAAAGCCCAAGTGCTTCTCGGCGTCACCGGTTCAGGAAAGACGTTCACCATCGCCAATGTCATTGCCCAAGTGAACCGCCCCACCCTGATTCTCAGTCACAACAAGACGCTTGCGGCCCAATTATATGACGAGATGCGCGGTTTTTTTCCTGAAAATGCCGTGGAGTATTATGTCTCTTATTATGATTATTACCAGCCTGAGGCCTATCTGCCCCACACAGACACCTACATAGAGAAAGATCTGGCCATCAATGAGGAAATCGACAGGTTGCGTCTCTCCGCCGTTTCATCCTTACTCAGCGGTCGTCGCGACGTGGTGGTTGTCTCATCGGTATCGTGCATCTATGGTATGGGCGGTCCCACTGCCATGTCGGAGAGTGTCATCAACCTTCACCGTGGTCAGGTGCTCAACCGCAACATGCTGCTGCGCCGTCTTGTCGATGCCCTCTATGTAAGGAATGACATCGACCTGCAACACGGGAATTTCCGTGTGAAAGGCGACACCGTCGACATCTTCCTCGCCTATAGCGACAATGTGCTCCGCGTGACATTTTGGGATGACGAGATTGACGCCATAGAGGAAGTGGATGCCCTCACATTCCACCGTTTAGCCTCCTTTGAAGACTACCAGATCTATCCTGCCAACCTTTTTGTCACCACAAAGGAGCAGCAACAAATAGCTATCCGCCAGATACAAGATGACCTTGTGAAACAGGTGGAGTTTTTCCAGGAACAAGGTGACCCTATCAAGGCCAACCGTCTGAAGGAACGGGTGGAATACGACATGGAGATGATCAAGGAGTTGGGCCATTGTTCCGGTATCGAAAATTACTCCCGATATTTTGATGGCAGGCAAGCAGGCCAACGTCCCTACTGTCTGCTTGACTTCTTCCCCGATGATTATCTCATGGTGATCGACGAAAGTCATGTAAGCGTACCCCAGTTGAATGCGATGTATGGTGGCGACAGGGCGCGCAAACGAAACCTTGTAGAATACGGTTTCCGTCTTCCAGCCGCTTTCGACAACCGCCCACTCCGCTTTGAGGAATTTCAGGAACTGACTCACCAGATTATTTATGTTTCCGCCACACCAGCCGATTATGAGTTGGCAGAGTCAGAAGGTGTGGTGGTCGAGCAACTGATCCGCCCCACGGGTCTGCTTGACCCCGACATAGAGGTTCGTCCCAGCGAAAATCAGATCGATGACCTGACCGATGAGATTCTCACGCGCGTCAAGCGTGATGAGCGTGTACTCGTCACCACACTCACCAAACGCATGGCAGAAGAACTGACCGAATATCTGCTCAACCATGACATACGGACCAACTACATCCACAGTGATGTGGCCACCCTCGACCGGGTAAAGATCATGAGCGACTTCCGTGCAGGCATCTTCGACGTGCTGGTGGGCGTCAATCTGCTCAGAGAAGGCCTTGACTTGCCCGAAGTGTCGTTGGTAGCCATCATCGATGCCGATAAGGAAGGTTTTCTCCGCAGTCACCGGTCTCTCACCCAGACAGCCGGGCGTGCTGCCCGTAATGTCAACGGCAAAGTCATCATGTATGCCGACACCATCACCGACAGCATGCAGAAGACCATCGACGAGACCAACCGCCGCCGCACGATCCAGATGCGTTACAACGAGGAGCATGGCATTACACCCCAACAGATTGTCAAAGAAATCAAGAGTGGTCTTGCCCCATCCTCCTCTCCCAAAGAGATACGGTCGAAAGGCTATGGAGATGCCTATATCGAGCCCGACACTAACCATATGGTGGCCGATCCCGTGATGCGCCACATGACTCCCGAGGAACTGTCTATTGCCATCGCCGAGAGCAAACGTCTGATGAATGAGGCCGCCAAACGCCTTGACTTCCTCCAAGCCGCGCAATACCGTGATGAGGTAATCAGACTGAGTGACCTTCAAGAACAGATGCAAGCCGAAAAGCGTTAATGTTAGCAAAAACTTTCTTCCTGTCAATTATTATTCGTAATTTTGCCCCAATAAAATCCAAACAAGTATGACTATGAGAAAAGCCATCATCGCATTGATCTTATGCTTCCCTCTTTGCAGCATAGCCCAAAACGGTTGGGAACGGCCTGACAACCAACCCGTCCGGCAGGAGCAAAAGACCTCACCAGAGGTGTATCAATATGAGAAATACCTGGGTAATGTGGTGCCCGAAGTCAACGGAGAGGTGGTGTGGGAAAAAACCTTCACCAGCGACAAGAATGCTCAAGATAATTACCAGACCATGCTCAACTTTCTCACAGCCATGACCAAGGAAGAAGGACAGTTGGAGCAGAGTGCCGTGACGCTTGTCAACAAGCAAGAACATATGATCGTATGTCATTTTGAGGAATGGATGGTATTTAAATCCACATTTATCTCGACAGACCGCACCCGTTTCATCTATACCCTTATCGCCGACTGCAAAGACAACAGTGTGAATGTGAAAATCATGCGCATACACTACCTGTATGACGAACTGAGAAATGGCGGCATACGCTATAAGGCAGAGGAATGGATTACCGACAAATGGGGTTTGAACAAGAAGAAGACACGTCTGGCAAAAGTCTCCGGCAAATTCCGCCGTAAGACCGTCGACCGTGTCGACGACATCTTCAACAACGTCCAAGTTTGTCTTCAAGCCAAATAAGCCATGCGACCAACAGAGACCGAAGAGCAGAATGGGCTGCAACCACCCGTCCGCAAACACAGGCGCAAAGCAGACAGCGACCAGATGCTTGGTTTGCGCAATATCCTCAACATCATCTTCATGCTTCTGGCTCTCGCCGGTGTGGTGGTCTACGTATGGGTAGACAGCACCATCGGCACCTACATCGTACTAACGGCCATGGGTATCAAAATGGTGGAATGCTGCCTGCGAATGCTGCGGTGATCTCTATCCCCCTTGAATGAAGCGCACTAATCCCAACAATGTCGAAATGAAGAGAACATTTGTCTTTTGCCTTGCCGTCTTGCTCTTATCGCCCCTTTATGTCTTCGCCCAAGACTACAACAGTATGGACGAAGAAGGAAGGATACGTACAGCCGAAGAGAATAAAGACAAAAACAAAAAAGGTGACGGAAAAAAGGAAATTCCACGGGGCATGAGAGTGTGGACCGTCGACAGACTATTCGGTGACATAACACCAGCTGTACCCGACACCTTGCCGTATATGTATATGAACACCATTTTCACCACTGGTATGCATGGTGAATACAACACGACAGGCAATCTGGGAGCCGCACGTATCAATCGTATCTTCACTGACAGGGAAACCTACGGAGATTTTATCTTTACACAGCCATACAGTTATTTCATCACCCAACCCGACCAATTTCATTTCACCAACACTTACTCTCCCATCACCAATCTGAATTTCAACACCTGCGGTAACCGAACCAATGGCGAAGACCATCTCCAAGCCATCTATGCAGTGAACGCTGGTAAGCGAATCGGTCTGGGCATGAAATTCAACTACCTTTACGGTCGCGGTTATTACCAGAACAACAGTTCTGCCCTTTTCAACTATACCTTATATGGTTCATATCTCGGCCATCGTTACCAAGCCCATCTTCTCATGAGCACCAATCACCAGAAACAAGCGGAAAATGGCGGTATCACCAACGATGACTACATCTCTCATCCCGAATTTTTCAATAACGATTACGGTGAGAATGAGATACCCACCATGCTTGAAGAGAACTGGAACCGCAACGACAACCAGCATGTCTTCTTTACCCACCGTTACAGTTTCGGTTTCAACCGTCAAGTTCCGATGACCGAGGATGAGATCAAAGCCAAGAAATTCGCCATCGAATCAGAAAAAGACAACAAAGCCAAGAAAGAGAAGGAAGAAGC
>CADCQC010000366.1 GCA_902803455.1 uncultured Prevotellaceae bacterium | reverse complement strand
TGCGCAGGATCCTGTTCTCACGGTCAACGGTGATGGTGTCGGTAATGTCGCTTGGCAACAATGCGAAGAGGTTGGATACCAGCACATGACTGCCGTCGTGGAGACGGAGAGCTGCGACACCCAGCACCACTTGTTGGTGGACACCGCCACCGAGAAGGGCTGCCCGATGGCTGAGCGCCTGGTCGAATGATTTTGTCAGGGTTGCGGCATCTGCTTCCTGGGCATCGAGACGCTGGATGGTCGTCTCGCTGACATCTTGTGTCAGGATGCAGGCTGTCTGGTTGTCTTGCGTGAGGTGGAGGTCATAGAGCAGGTCATCTCGGTTGAAGAGTGTATAGGTCTGCTGGCTTTCCTCCCAGAGGGCGTAGCGCAAACCGTCCTCACAGACGAGTGTCAGTAGGGCACCGGTGGAAGTGAAAGCACGGATCTGACAGGTGCAGTGGGTAAGGAGATGCGGTTGACCGTCGTGCTCATCCATCCAGTGATAGGTCCAGCCGTCACTGACGGGTTCCTCGAGGAGGAGATGGCAGTAGCCGTCACCTTGATGGGTGCCTACGAGACGGTTTGATGGCGACAGGGTGGCGATGGGATCGAGTGCTATTGACAATGGTAGGAGGGCTTCGTGCTCATGGATGAGGTTGACCGATGCGCAGCAGTCGCCTTCGTGAGCCTCATGGTCGGTGGTGTGGGTGGTGAGCCCACCAAATGTGATGGATCTTTTCATGATGTTTTGTGGGAATGATGGGTGTTAGAGAGATGAGACTGGTTGCTGATGGATGAGAGATGGTGCAAGGGGAGGGTGATCAGGGGGAGCGTGATGCCCAGGTGGTCGATAAATGTCGGACTGCCGACACGGAAGTTCAGTCGGGTGTAGCCTGGACAGAGACGCAACATATGGTCGGTCAGCCGTTTGCAGAAGGCACGTAGGTAACGGCCTTTTCCCTTGGCGGGACGGCAGGTACCGGAATGGCGGCCAATCAGGTCGGCAGCCCTGCGCCACACATAGAGATAATATTCGATGGGCAGGCTGTCGCTCTCCGCGATGTTGATCACATCGCCCGGATGCAGGTCGAGGACTCCCGTCACGTGGGCGGAGAGGTCGATGCGCCCGTTGGCATGAAAACTCACGTCATGGTGGCGGGGAATGGTGACAATCGGGTGCACAGACATCATCTTCTCCTCCATCTGAAAGTGATCGTGGTGATGTAGACATAGGTGCGGGTCTCCTCGATGCGGCGGCGGTGGGCTTCGGCGGATGCCTTCGTAAAGTGTATCTGTGAGGCGATGTCATAACGGTCGCTGCCTCTCTCACCGATGATGATGGCATAGCAACGTGTGCCAAACAAAAATGTTGAGATTTCTCTGAATAGTTGAATCATGGGATTTGTTTTTTATGATGTTGTTGTAGTAGAATGAATGCAGAAAGGGTGTCAGGCCACCTGCCTCGCGGCAAATGAACCTGACATGTTGTCCTGAAAACAAATCTTTATAAAAAGAAAGCATATTTTTATATTTTTAAGGAAAAAAGAGGTGTATTCTTTGCTGATTATCTCAAAATTGATTAAATTTGTCGGCGTAATAGGGATTTTATATCTCGATTTTATAAACTCTATCCGCTTTTGTTGGTGCAAATATAAACTGAATTTATAATTTTGACAAGAGGCGGTTGGATATTTAACAAATATTTAACACTACGTCATTATATTTAAACAGTTTGACATTATATTATAAACACCAATGACCGGAGGAGTGGAAATGAATGGTAAAAAATGACTGAAAAGAATATGGAAATGAAAGAACGTTTGCGTCGGGTCGTCAACTGGTTGATTGCCCAAGGAAAAGCGGGTTCGCAGCGTGAACTGGCCAAGGTGCTCGGCTACAATGCGTCGGCCTTTTCGCAGGTCATCAATGGCCATGTGCCGCTGAGCGACAAATTCCTCCGGCGGCTGTCGGCCTTCGAGCCACGTCTCAACATCGAGTGGGTGAGAAATGGTTCGGGCGCCATGCTTGCCGGTGAGGAAAGGGTGGTGGAGGCTGAACCGATCGATGACGGCGAGATGGAGTTCTATACGGAGAACACCAAGGGATGCCGTTTTTATAAGAAGGGTGACCAACTCTATATGACCGTGCGCCATGTGCCCTACGCTGCCTTCGGACAGTTTGCCAATGAGTCTGACCGCCTCGAACCAAATGATGAGGACTGGGGAGAGGAGACCTATGAGGTGGACAGGGTGGCTCACGGGCATTATCTGTCGTTCGAGGTTAAGGGCGACTCGATGGATGTGGGCACGCGACAGAGTTTTGAGGCGGGTGACCGGGTGCTCGTCAGGGAACTGGAACGGGAGCATTGGCGCGACCGCATCCGTTTCGACGACCATCCCTTCTGGGTGGTGGTCTTCGGATCGAGCGTGCTCATCAAACAGATGATCGCCCAGGACAGAAAAGAGGGGCTGCTCACCTTCCACTCGCTCAATCCCTCACCAGAATACGCTGATTTCACCATCAGCGAGGATGAGATCCGCAATCTCTATTATGTCATCCGGAAGAAACCACGTGAGCGGGCTTTCTGAATGACTACAAATCAATTCGGGGCTATTTGTCACATTTTTGTCTCAACTGGCTGATAATTCCCGATTTTTATCTAATTTTGCAACCAAAATTTTCAAACATGGTCATATCTATCGATTTTGACGGGACTGTGGTAGAGCACAAGTACCCGAAAATAGGGGAGGAGATCCCCCATGCCACTGAGACTTTGAGAAAGCTGATGGAAGACGGTCATAAACTGGTGCTGTGGACAGTACGCGAGGGTAAACTGCTCGACGAGGCTGTGGCGTGGTGCCGGGAGCGTGGCGTGGAGTTCAGTGCGATCAACGAGACCCTGAGGGCTGACACCAACGAGCATAGCCATAACACGCGCAAGATAAATGCTGACATCTATATTGATGACTGCAATATCGGAGGACGGATGGACTGGGATACCGTCTACCATATCATCCATGACAACCTCACCTATCACGACATTATCCGCGAGGCCAGGCGTGAGGCGCAGCGTCAGATG
>CADCQC010000365.1 GCA_902803455.1 uncultured Prevotellaceae bacterium | reverse complement strand
GTTTTTTGGGGCTGCAAAGGTACAACTATTTTCCAATATGTCAAAGAGCGAAAAATATAAATAATCTTAAATGATCAGCGTGTTTTTTATGTCTATATCACCCAGTAATCATAGACCAAATATAGTTCTTTCTTGGCACGGGTCACGGCGGTGTAAAGCCATTGGTAGACATATGGCTTCGGCAAGTATGGCAGATTGCGGGGGATGTCGATGAAGACGTTGTCCCACTCGCCGCCCTGCGACTTGTGGCAGGTGAGGACGTAACCGAAAACGGCACGCAAGGCATTCAGATAGGGGTCATCCCTCATCTTAGAATAAAACATATCGCTGTCCTGCTTGATATCCTTTTCTTTCATGCGATAATAGAAATCGATGTAGAGCGCCTTGTGGTCAATCTGAGAGATGTTGGTATTGTTGCTATACAAGACATCGGAAATCAATAGCTGCGTATGGGAAAAACCCGTGAAAAGCTCTCTTACCCTCACTTTGACAAAGTTGAGGTCAGCACGGCGGTACTGTGCGCCAATACTCTCCACCACGACCAAGTCACCGTTCATCAGTCCGGAGATGAGGTTGTTCTGCGTGACGAGCAGCAGGTCGCCCCTCTCCAACTGTTGACCATGATGACCGAAAATGGGCCGGAGGATACGGGTGGACTCGGTCGATTGCTTGTTGGATAAGCACAGCATCGTAGAGGAGTTGAATCCACCCTGACGGATGCTCTCCACATAACGGTTGATCAGTTCGGCATGACTGTTCAGAATATGGATGTTGGCATAGCCTTTGAGCGGGAATTTGGCCCATTTTTGGTACAGTGGCGGGGTTTGGTACAGTTTACGGAGTTTCTGAGCGGATAGAATGATATCGTTGTCGCCACTCTGACGCATGATCTGTGTCAGTTCACACTCGTTGGCCTTAATGCCATACGCTCTGAGGAAGTAATTGGTGTCGAGGGCTGGTGAGAAATTCTGTGTGATGGGTGGCAGTTGGCAGACATCCCCCACAAAAATAAACTTCCCCTGTTTGTCATATTCAAGCAGGTCATGCAACAGTCTGCCACTGCCGAAAGTGGCCTGCGTGGCATTACGGTCCTTGACATCAGAGACCATCGAGGCCTCGTCGATGATATAGATATGCTCAATACCTTCTCTCTTGTCGTCACATGGCATCAGTTCAAAATTCAGATAGAGCTGCCCTGACTCGTCGGCGATAGTGTGCTCTTGCTGTTTGGCCAACTGTTCCAGATCATGTGACAGTTGTGAGAACCGATATATTTTGCTGTGTACGGTGAAGGTGTCTTTTTGCGTGATGTTGGCGAGGACCTTGGCAGCCCTTCCGGTGGAAGCCAAAAGTGAGAAGGCGACATTTTGTTTTGTCAATTCCTCGATGAACAAACGCATCAGTGTCGTCTTGCCGGTGCCTGCATATCCCTTGAGGATGAAAACCTTCGCAGAGGGATCAGCAACGAAAGACTTCAGCTGGTTGAAGGCTTTCTCCTGGCCAGTGGTTAACGTGATTTCCTTTTTTTCGGGCTTTTTTTCGGGCTGTTTTTCGGTATCTGTAGGTCTCATAATATTGATGATAGTCGTAAGATTTGTCAGATCCCATCCTCGCCAGACACAGATGATGTGTCTGGCGGGGTAGGGGGCTGCCATTTCAGATTATTCGGTTGATTCCCGTCCTCACTTATGCTTGTAGCTGCGCCAGCCGTAGGTCATGACGATGAGGAAACAGATGAGCGGCAGGATAAACGATGCGTTGACGGCGGGATGGCCCATCACCGTGCCGAGGTCGATGATCATTCCCTGCAGCGGGGGCATGATGGCGCCGCCCACGATGGCCATCACCAGGAAGGCGGCACCGAGCGACGTGTCGCGGCTGTCGACGTTCTCCAGGGCGATGCCGTAGATGGTGGGGAACATCAGCGACATGAAGAAACTGATGCCTACCAGCGAGTAGAGACCGGCCATGCCTACGATGCAGATGGCACCCAACGTGCATACCGCTGCGCCGATGGCGAAGATGGCGAGCAGGACGCGGGTGTTGACATACCGCATGAGGAAGGTGGCGATGAAACGGCTCGAGAGAAACATCACCATCGCCACGATGTTGTATTTCTGTGCCGTGGCCTTGTTGATGCCCAGGTGGTCGGCATACTGGATGATGAAGGTCCATACCATGATCTGCGCGGCCACATAGAACATCTGCGCGGCCACTCCCTCACGGTAGACCACGTTGTGCCACAGGTTCGACAGCGTCTCACGCGTGGTATGCGTCAGTCCGGCGGCCTTCTTCTCCTCGCTGTCGGTCTTCGGCATCTTCGACAGGGCAAAGACCAGCAGCATGAATGTCACCACCAGACCGATGGCCACATAGGGGTTGCGGATCACCGCCAGGTCATGGATGCGGATGCCGGCTTTCTCGGCTTCGGAGAGCACGGGGAAGATGATCTGCCCGGCGGCATCGCGCTTGTCGGAGATGAGTTGGGGCAGGACGATGAAGGAGGCGACACTCATACCGCAGAGCGATCCCATCGGGTTGAAGGCCTGTGCCAGGTTGAGACGCTGGGTCGAGGTGGCCTTGTCGCCCAAGGAGAGGATAAACGGGTTGGCTGTGGTCTCCAGGAACGCCAGTCCGAAGGTGAGGATGTAGAGCGAGAGGCAGAAGAAGGTGAAACTCTGCATCGACGCCGCCGGGATGAAGAGGAAGGCGCCGGTGGCATAGAGCGCCAGGCCGAGCATCACGCCACTCTTGTAGCTGAAGCGGCGGATGAAGAGGGCGGCTGGCACCGCCATGGTGGCATAACCGCCATAGAAGGCAAACTGCACCATCGAGGCCTCGGCGGCTTTCAGTTCCATCAGTGTCTGAAAGGCGGCCACCATCGGATTGGTGATGTCATTAGCGAATCCCCACAAAGCGAAAAGCGATGTGACGAGGATGAAGGTGAAGAGATATTTTCTCTCTACAAGTTTGGGCTTGTTCATTATACCTTATTTATTATTATAAAGAAAAACGTTGATATATGTGTTAGAAAAATTGTTTGATGGTTGTTAGAAAATGATGAGATGAATGTCAGGATACGGTGAGATGCCTGTCAGCATCGTGATGACGCATTTAAAGGTAAAATGACTCGCCACGCAGCCTGTTTATTGATAGATCGGTCCGAAATTGGCGCAGGCGCGGTAGTCGGCCCCCTCTTTATCCATTCCGAAGGCGTTCCATGCCGACGGACGGAAGATCTGCTCGTCAGCGATATTATGCATGCAGACAGGGATGCGGAGGATGGAGCAGAGGGTGATCAGGTCGGCGCCGATATGTCCGTAGGCGATGGCACCGTGGTTGGCTCCCCAGTTGTTCATCACGGAATAGACATCCTTGAAGGCGTCTTTGGTGGCATCGAGGCGCGGCACAAACCAGGTGGTGGGCCAGGTCTTGTCGGTACGCTTGTTGAGGATGTCGTGCACCTCGGGGTCGAGGTCCACCGTCCAGCCCTCTGCCAGTTGCAGCACGGGTCCGAGACCTTTCACCCTGTTCACGCGCAGCATCGTCATCGGCATGCCCCCACGGGTGAGGAAGTTGGAGGAATATCCTCCGCCGCGGAAGTAGCCACGGTCGGCGGGATACCAGGTGGTGGCTTCCAGACAGGCCTTCACGTCGTCGTCGGTCATCTCCCAGTGGTGTTTCATCACGGGCTTGCCCTCGCCGTCACTCATGGCGCCGGTGGCGTCGAGCGTGGTGGCACCTGAGTTGATGAGGTGGATGAAGCCGCCTGCCGCCATTCCCTCCGGTGTTTTTCCCGTGACGCGCTTCACGGCTTCCGGGCTCCAGTAGGTGCGGATGTCGGAGAACATCACGCCCATGTTGGTGAGCAGATGACCGAAGAGCATCGAGATGCCGTTGAGGGAGTCGTTCTCTGTGGCCAGCACGCGGGCCTCGCGGATGCCGTTCCAGTCAAAGGAGGTGCAGAGGAGCGACTCGGGGAAGTCGAAGTTGGGCTTGTAGTCCGTCCACTGCCGTTGTCCCTGCACGCCGCCGAGGATGGCGTTGTGGCCCAGGGCCTCTTCCTTGAAGCCCAGTTCGCGCAGACGGGGGTTGCCCTCCATCAGGTCGCGGATGATCATCATGTTCTTCACCGTGAAGGTCCAGTCCATGTCTTTCTCCTCGCGGCTCTTCTGTTTTTCGGCGATGTTGTAGTCTTGTCCTTCGTGCGTCTTGCACCAGGTCTCTGTCCATGCCATGGCGCGCTCATACTCCTCGGGGTCGAAGATGCCCAGGTCTACACGGCGCAGGATCTCCACCAGGTCGACATACTCCGTGCGCATGCCGAGGTAGTGCTGGAAGAAGTCGGCGTCGACGATGCTTCCGGCGATGCCCATGCAGGTGTTGCCCATCGAGAGATAGGATTTGCCGCGCATCGTCGCCACGGCCTGTGCTGCGCGTG
>CADCQC010000364.1 GCA_902803455.1 uncultured Prevotellaceae bacterium | reverse complement strand
GTGGAAATGATACAGGGGCTTCTTTTCTATCGGATCGATAGCGAGCGCACAGGGCCGGCCATACACCTCGCTCATGAGTGTCCCGGCCATATTGTGGCGGTGACGGCATAACCCTGAGGCACCGTCGGCGATGCGGCAGTGATGTGGACAGAGAAGGCATTCCACCTTGCCATCGTCCAAACGTCGGTAATAGTCACATTCCTTCCTTGTCATCTCAGGCGGGGATCATTCATGCTGTCGAGAAATCTTCCTTGTCATCTTTGGAGGGGATCATTCATGCTGTCGAGAAATCTTCCTTATCATCTTTTAGGTGCAGATCATTCATGCTGTCGAGAAATGCCTCTTCAAGATGGTTGGATCGCTCGTTTTCAGCAAAGATAAATAAAAAAAGGATATGCTGTATTGTTTTTTCATGATTTTCTTGCTATTTTTGTCATGCCTTGGTGATTTCGCTCGGTTTTTACATCTGCAGGGAATCGATCTAGGACAAATATGATGAACATGAAGAAAAAACACACCTTATTTGTTTGCCGGTTTTTATTGACGATGATGGTCTCGGTCATCATGATGCCGGCGGTGGCGCAGGGAGATATCGTGCAGCAGGCTGATGGTTATGAGTGGCCTCAACAGGAAGACGTGAGAGCAAAACTCCGTCAGTGGCAGGACTTGAAGTTTGGTGTGCTCCTTCATTGGGGCATTTATGCGGTGCCGGGCATCGTAGAGTCATGGAGCATCTGTGATGAGAACTGGATCCGCCGCGACACGACCATGTCCTACCAACAATACATGGATTGGTATTTTTCTCTGGCCGACAAATTCTGTCCTCGTGATTTCGATGCCCGGCAATGGGCGAGGGTCTGTCGCGAGGCGGGTATGAAATATATGATCTTCACCACCAAGCACCACGACGGTTTCTGTATGTGGGACAGCCGTGAGACGGATTTCACCATCGCCCGGCATGCCTTCCGTGATGATCCGCGTAAAGATGTGTTACGCCATGTCTTCGATGCCTTTCGCCAGCAACAGTTGATGATTGGTGCCTATTTCTCCAAACCCGACTGGCATTCGCAATTCTATTGGTGGGATGTCTTTGCCAAGAAAGGACGCAATGTGAACTATCCCGTGGAGCAGTTCCCATGGCGGTGGAAGCAGTTCAAGCAATATACCCACCGCCAGATTCATGAGATCATGGCCAACTACGGACCCGTTGATATCCTGTGGCTGGATGGTGGCTGGGTGTATCCTGAGAACAGAGGACAGGATATCGACATGCCGGGGTTGGCTGCCATGGCAAGAGAACTGCAACCTGGTCTGCTTATTGTCGACCGCACGATCCGGGGACCATACGAGAACTATCAGACTCCGGAGCAGTCGATTCCCAAAGCACAGATCCTGCATCCATGGGAGAGTTGCATCTCGCTCAGCGATGACTGGGGATATGTGAGAAAACCGAGATGGAAGTCGGCGAGGAAAATCGTCAACACCTTGGCGGAGATCGTAGCAAAGGGGGGTAACCTGGTGCTTGGCGTGGGACCGACACCTGAGGGACTGATCGAACCGGAAGCCGTCTCAAGACTGCGTGACATCGGACGGTGGTTATCGGTCAATGGCCGGGCCATCTACGCTACGGTCACCACACCCTATGACCATGAGGGGAATCTGTGGTTCACACAGTCAAAGGATGGCCGCTCTATTTTTGTCATCTGCTGTGTGGGGGATGGGGAAACGGTCCCTTCAAAGGTCTCTTGGCATCATCACCTGCCTGCAAAAGGACAACAGATAAGACTGCTGGCCACAGGGAAGAGGCTTCGTCATACGATGGTTGGCGATAGCGTGGAGGTGCCCATCCCGCCATCTGTTTCCGAGACCTTCGTCATGGAGATCAGATAAGCACAGACGGTCTCTTCCGTCCTGACCGTTTTTCCCGCTTCGGCCCACAGGAAGCGTGCGCGAGCCTTTGGCACCGCTTACACCAGGATGTGCAGCGTATTTGACTGCCTTGTCTTTCAGTAACAGATGTACTTCCACAAGTCTCTGACCACCTGTTCGGGATCCCACTTGTTGTTGAAGGTCCATCTGGCGGTCACGGTATGATATTCTGGGGCTCCTTCTGCTTCACTCAGATTGTCGTTCATCCAATGCCCATGCCCGCCTTCACGGGTACAATTGTAGAAGTATACGCGTTGCCCCCATGGACAGGGATCAAGCACCTTGTCGGTATAAGCATAACTGATGTTGCTGTCAAGAATGTTTTTCGTCATCGAACAGGAGACGAAATAGAACTGCGAGTCGTGGTGGTAGCGGCCTAAAACAGTGGGACTGGCGGCATCAAAATGGGAATTGGTGATCACGAGTTTCTTGCTCTTGTCGCCACGGCCGTCATGCCAGACGATGGCACGGCTGTCACCATAGAAATGGCATCTGGTGGCATAGCACCATCCTCTCGGACATAGGAAATCAACGCCGGGGCAGCGCAACGAGAGGTCGGCATGGTAATACATGCCGTTGCCTTCGGGAGCCCACAGCGATAGGGCGTCGTTGCCGTCTGCCCAGATATTGCAGTTCACGATGATCGTGCGGGTGGCTCTTCCGAAAACGGCCATCTGGTGGCGGGTGGTATTCTCCACGGTCGTCCCGTAGTTGTTGTAGATGGTCATGCCGCTGAGTACACAGTCATCGGCTCCTTCTTGCAATACCACCACACCATTACCTACTGGCTTCCCTTCATACTCGGTCACCTTTTGGGTTTCCTTGGTCTCTGCCATGACGAGAATAGTACTGTCTCTGTCTTCGCCCACCAATACAATGTGTGGCCGACAGATGATGACTTTCTCTGAATAGGTGCCTTTCCGTAAAAAAATGGTATAGGGCTTGTCGTTGTGGAGAGGCACTTTGTCGATGATGGCTTGGATGGATTCTCCAGGACGGACAACGGCGTCAAACAGCGATGGGTCGGCCTTCACGGGTTCATAAAGATTCAGCAAACCGTTCTCGTTGGCGCCCTTGGACGACAAACTGATAGGCACTTGATGGGTGGGGTCGTACGTCTCTGCCCATCGCGAGTAGATGGGGTAGAGTGATGCGGCGCGGTCTCCATACCATGCGTATCCATTGCGCCGCTCCGAACCAATGTCCTCAAGGCGCTGCCGGGGAATGCCGTCGCGGTCGCACACAAATGGTTGGGTGTGCTCCAGATCGTAATAGCGTGCCCATAAAGGTCCGCCATTGGGGGATTCCACCAGCCTGACGTCGCGCTCACCAGATTCCCATGAATATGTGCGCTCCAGTCGCAGACCTGTCAATTTATAAGTGTCAAACCATTTCATGGCGGCGTGCACGGCTCGCTTCACTTCTTCGCTGGGGTGGGGCAATGACATGAGCAGACTCACTATGGATGCACTCTCCTGAGAACAGAATGATACTAATTCAAAGGCTCTTGCAGGAGCGGGAAGATAGGTCTCACGGTCATGTTGCTGACACCAGACGGTGAGTTGGCCGCCAACAGATATCTGGGTTTTCAGAATACATTCCACTCCCTTGTCGAAGGCTTCTCTTGCTCGTTTGCGGATCGACTTGGTGGTGAGGGATGGCTCAAAGGGCACTTTCGCTTCTGCTACCTCGCGCAGCAGAAGCATCGTGTTGACCATGGCATCGTCGTTATAGGTGATATGCTTCTGATAACCGTGAGGATTGGGCCAGAATTGGGGCCAGCCGCCATTGGCATATTGACCTGAGAGCAGATATTCCACGGCCTTGCAGAACGACTCGCGCACTTGCTTGTCATGGGTAGCATGAAAGAGGCGGGCAAGGTAGTGCATCTGAATACTGGTGGCGTCATTGTCCGTGGTGGAGTCATCGGTGCGTTGCTTGTCGGAGAGCACCGCTTCCCGTTGCTCTTGCGTGAGCGGACTTACCATATCGATATTCTTGGGCCAGCCGCCTGTCACACGCTGATAGAGCATCAGTTGCTCGCCGATACGGCGTGCTTCATCGGTCTTGAAAAATGCCTCGTCGGTCTGTCGTAATGTGTGTTTCCACTGCCGGCTATGAATCTGGGCAGTGGTTCGGCTAAAGGTCATCCAGCCAATAATGCACAATAGGAGGATGATGATTTTTCTTGGAATGGTAATAGAGGGCATCGGATGGTTGGGTTATATATTACACATGGTTTAAGTCCTTTTTCGGACTTCAGCTTCTTAGTAGCTGCAAATATAACCATTTTTCCCCAATATCACGCATCTTTTTTTGCGTCCTTTCTTCATCTTTTTTCTCGATATCCTTTCCTCATCTTTTTTGTCTCTCGATATCCCTTCTTCATCACGTTTCCCCTCATCTTTTGCTACAGCAGCAGAGCCGGCATAGCCAGCCCTTTTCCATCAATCGACCGAGTTCGGTCGATTGTCGCCCCCCTCTAGAGATGCCCCCCCTACAAGAGATCCAGGGCAATAACAGCGCAGGCTTTGGCATCTTCCAGCGCATGATGATGCTCACGGAGGTCATATCCGCATGCCGCGGCCACAGTGTGCAACTGGTGGTCGGGCAGCGAGCGGCGGAACTGGCGGCGCGAGGCGGCCAGCGTGTCATAAAACAGATAGTCGGGATAGTCCAGCTGATAGGTCTTGAAAGCAGCTCTCAGGCAGCTTTCATCGAAGGAGGCGTTATGGGCCACGAAGGGCACTGTCGCCGCATGGGGGAAGACTGCGGCTATGTGCCTTTCCACTTCCTCCCAAACCACAGGGAAGATCGGGGCAGCATCGGTGTCGATGGCGGAAAGACCGTGAACGCGACGGTTGAAATAACTGAAATATTCTGGTTCGGGATGGATGAGACTGTAATACGTGTCGACGATCTGCCCATGGCTCACGATAACGACTCCTACCGAACAGATACTGCTCAGTTCTTCGTTGGCGGTCTCAACATCAATGGCGACAAAATCTCTTAACATAAGTTCCTGAAAATCAATCGATCACTTCGATATAAAAACTGAAAGGACGAAAACCGTCATTGCAACTGATCATGGCACTCATCGGATCCTTCATCCATCCGTCGAAAAAATTCCCTTCTCCCATTGCCAGCGATTCCACGAAAGATTGCATGGATTGCCAGGCCGACAGACACATCCCTTCCGGACATTTCCCGTCAATAGAGATCCATTGCTGACCTTCCCTGACATCACAGGCGTGTTCGATCGGATTCTCATACTTCTCCATCAGATCGGGGTAGACCGTCTGGCGGAGGGCGGTGATTCTCACTTTCCTCATAGGTGATTCGTTGGTTTTCTTTCATGCAAAAATACACATTTTGTGGGAGTCATGGCGTTTTTGTGCCATTTTTTTTATCTTATGTGCGCTTTAACGCTCTTTAACAACTGAAGTGAAGATATTTGACAATATAATCGTTAACTTTGCGGATAACTTTTAATTGTCTTTTTTACACTTGTTCTTGCTCGTTTCTGATGAAGAACTTACAACAGATCTCAACTACCAATCAATGATAAAAGCAATGAAAAAACTGCTATTCTTTACGCTTCTAATGGTCTTTGCCGCTAAATCGGTGGCGCAAGACAGACTTTATTCCGACGAATTTCCGCTCGGAGATGTGACACTGCTCGACGGAACGCTGAAAAAGGCGCGAGATCTCAACATCAAGACATTGTTGCAATATGATTGTGACCGACTGCTGGCTCCTTATTTCAAAGAGGCTGGACTTACTCCTAAAGCCAAACCTTATCCCAACTGGGACGGACTCGACGGACACGTGGGCGGTCATTACCTCACGGCCATGGCCATCAATGCGGCGACAGGGAGCGAGGAATGCCGGCAGCGCATGGAATACATGCTGGGCGAGTTGCAGACTTGTGCTGAGGCCAACAACCGCAACAACCCGGAATGGGGAAGAGGATATGTTGGCGGTATGCCGGGAAGCGGAAGAGTGTGGACGGCTTTCAAAAAGGGGGATTTCGGACCTTATTTCGGCGCATGGGCTCCCTTCTACAACCTTCACAAGATGTTTGCTGGACTGCGTGACGCATGGGTATACTGTGGCAACGAGAAGGCTAAACAATTGTTTCTCGGATTCTGCGACTGGGCTATTGACCTGACTGCCGGACTTTCTGATGAACAGATGGAACGGATGCTCGGCAATGAGCACGGGGGAATGAATGAGGTGCTGGTGGATGCTTATGCCATCACAAAAGAGAAAAAATATCTCGATGTGGCCAAACGCTTCTCTCATCGCAGATTGCTCACGCCGATGTCACAACGGCAGGACTGCCTCGATAATATGCATGCCAACACGCAGGTGCCTAAGGTGGTTGGATTCGAGAGAATCGCTGAACTGTGTGGCGATGAGAACTACCACAATGCAAGTGCGTTCTTCTGGGAT
>CADCQC010000363.1 GCA_902803455.1 uncultured Prevotellaceae bacterium | reverse complement strand
TTTCAAGGTTATATTTGAGTATCTCACAGATATCCAACTCATCATCTACAACAAGTATTTTCATAAAACAGTAGCATTTGGTGTAAAATTACTGATTATTACACAAATACGGCAAATATTCGTATTACGATGTTATGAAATTATATCTGTATCACTTAGAGTCACTATCTGATAATCCCCCATGGGCGAGTGCCCATGGGGGATTATCAGATAGTGACTCGGACTCAAACCGAGACATAGCCACCTATAGAGGTTTTTCAAAAAAGGCTTATTCGTAGTGTGTGTCGAGATAGACGACCTTGGTGATGAGGTATTCCTCCACGCCATGCTTGCCGTCGGCACCACCGATGCCGCTCTTCTTCATGCCTGCATGGAATCCCTGCATGGCCTCGAAGTGCTCGCGGTTGATATACACCTCACCGAACTCCAGCTCACGGCATACCTTCGTGGCAATGTCGATATTGTTGGTGAACACGGAGGAAGCCAGTCCATACTCCACGTCGTTGGCCCAAGCGATAACCTGGTCGATATTGTCGAACTCCACGATAGGAAGCACGGGACCGAAGGTCTCCTCATGCACGATGTCGAAGTCCTGTGTGACATTGTCGAGGACGGTGGCTGCATAGAAATAGCCCTTCTCCCCTACGCGATGTCCGCCACAGAGCACCTTTGCACCTTGCTTGATGGCGTTGGCCACTTTTGCCTCTACGCTCTCGAGCGCTCTCTTCTCCACCAGCGGTCCCATATCGACGGAATCGTCGAGGCACGGGTCGCCCACTTTGACAGCCTCCATCTTGCGTACGAGGATGTCGGTGAATTCCTTTTTGATGTCCTTATGCACATAGACACGCTCTGCATTGTTGCAGATCTGTCCGTTGTTGCCGATACGTGAGTCAACCACCCACTGTGCCGCAGCCTCCAGGTCAGCATCCGGGAACACGATAGCCGGAGCCTTTCCGCCCAGTTCGAGCGACACCTTGGTGATGTTGTCGGCGGCAGCCTTCATGATGCTCTCACCGGCACCCACGCTACCCGTCACGCTGACAATACCGATTTTGGGACTGGCAGCCATGGCGTTGCCCACGACAGAGCCTTTTCCAGTGATGACGTTGAACAATCCGGCAGGCAGCCCGGTCTCATCCACCACCTCTGCAAATGCGCAGCAGTTCTCCGGTGTGAGCTGTGAGGGTTTGATGACGATGGCACATCCTGTGATGAGCGCAGCGCCAGCCTTTCTTGCGATGAGGAAGAAGGGGAAGTTCCATGGCAAGATACCAGCCACGACACCGATAGGCTCTTTGAAGAGCATGATGGTCTCGCCTCTTCTGTCGCTGGGGATGATCTCACCCTCGATGGAGCGTGCGAAGGTGGCCATATAGTCGAAATAGTCGGCAGTGACGTCTACCTCCACGGAAGCCCATGTGCGAGTCTTTCCCTGCTCACGCATGATGATGTCGACGAACTCATCGCGGCGCTTGCGGATACCGTCGGCCATTTTGTTGAGGTATTTGGCCCGCTCGATAGCCGGTGTCTTGGCCCATGCTTTCTGTGCAGCTTTTGCGGCGTCGAGCGCCTCGTCTACCTCCTCTATGGTTCCTTCAGGCTGTCTGCTGATCACCTCCTCTGTAGAAGGGTTGAGCACATCGATCCATTTACCAGATTTGCTTTCAACGAACTTGCCGTTGATGTACATTTTAAGGTCTTTCATAAGCGAATTTGTTTTAGTTAGACATATATGTTTAAGGATATTAGTTCGGTATGGAAGGGTCTTAGTTCTTCAAGAGCTTAAAACCTCACAAAATTAGCAAAAAAAAAGAACAAACCAAATTGATTTTACTTTTTTTTAGACATTTTTTGCCACGCATAAAAAAACCCAGGGCGTTGCCCTGGGCTATGTGCTTGTTGGCCTTGCAGGCCGTGATAAGAACTGCAATCAGTCCCCACCCTCTTCCGCTTTTTTACTTCTTCTTGCCACGCGCTTCTTGGGTTTCTCGTCTGTGGTCTCAGCCATCTTGACACCTGCGAGCTCCGGATCGATGAGGATACGGCCGCAATACTCGCACACGATGATTTTCTTGTGCATCTTGATGTCGAGCTGTCGCTGGGGAGGTATTTTGTTGAAGCATCCGCCGCAAGCGTCACGCTGCACATAGACGATACCCAGTCCGTTGCGTGCGTTTTTACGTATGCGCATGAAACTGGTGAGCAGTCTCTCCTCGATTTTCTCCTCCAGTCCCTTGGCCTTCTCCTTGAGTTTGTCCTCTTCCTCCCGGGTCTCCTGCATGATGGCATCCAGTTCGCCTTTCTTCTCCTCGAGGGCCTGCAGTTTGAAATCCACCTGCTCCTGGTTTTGCTTGAGCAAGGCCTCACGCTCTTCTATCTTGACGAGCGCCTCATTGATTTTCTTGTTGCAGAGTTCGATCTCCAGTGTCTGGAAGACGATTTCCTTGTTGAGCATGTCATACTCTCTGTTGTTTTTCACCTCATTGAGTTGCTCATTGTATCTTGCCACGATGTTCTCAGCCTCTTTGATATCACCTTTTTTCTGTGCGATAGCAGCGCGGAACTCAGCGATTTCCCCTTCGATTTTCTCGATACGGGTTTTCAGACCAGCAATTTCGTCTTCCATGTCTTCCACCTCACGGGGCAGTTCGCCTCTAAGAGCTCTTTTTTCATCGATTTGCGACAGAGTGGTCTGCAATTGGAAGAGCGTTTCCAATTTTTTCTCCACGGTTAAATCTGTAGGATCTTTTTTTGCCATATTGATTATAGATAGATAATGGGATTGGTGCGTATTTCAGTCAGGCAGCACCTGACGCCCTCGCACTTCTCCTCGATGATTGATTGGAATATTTCGTTGGTAAATTGTTCACTCTGATAATGTCCGATGACACAGATCTGTATCTGCTGCTCATGGTCAAAGAAGTCATGGTAGTGCATTTCTCCGGTGACGAAGGCGTCAGCACCGGCAGCGATGGCCTCATCGAGCATAAAGCCACCAGCCCCGCCACACAACGCCACGCTGGACACAGGCCTCTGGAGAAGTTGGTTGGCCATGACACAATCGACGCCAAACACCCGTTTGAGCATACCGACAAAGTCTTTGGCCTCCATAGGTTGCGGCAGTCTGCCGACCACCCCGCTGGCCCCCATCGTGTCGCCAGCATTTTTGGCAGCGAGCGGTTTCAGCGACAGCAATCCCATTTTCTCCGCCATCTTGTAGTTGACCCCTCCTATCGCATTGTCGAGATTGGTATGCATGGAGACGATGGTGATGCCATTGCTGATAGCCTTGATCACACACCGCTGCACGAAATTGGCATCGGTCACGCACTTGAGTGGTCTGAAGATCAGCGGATGGTGCGACACCACCAGGTTGCAGTCTTTTCTGATGGCCTCGTCGATCACCTCTTCTGTCACGTCAAGACACAATAATGCCCCTGACACTTCCGTCTCTGTCAATCCCACTTGCAGGCCGGCATTATCGAAGTCTTCCTGCAGGGGCAGAGGCGCGAACTTTTCAAGGGCATTCACCACTTCTACTATTTTCACGCTTTTCAGCTTTTAAGATTGAACTGCAAATATAATCATTTTTGGTGTCACACAGGCTATTTTCTGTTGATGTTTAACTATTTTTATGTATTTTCACGGATCAACGAAACATGCAGGCCAACAAAATATGTTAAAAAAGGACATAACCAAGACCATTTTTCATTTTCAAACAAATATTTTATTATATTTGCGGAAAATGTGAAACCATCAATACCATTGATTATGACTGAGGAAGAAAAAGATGTGGAACTTGAGCGATTGCGCATCGAAAATCAGAAACTGAAAGAGAACAACAAAATGCTCATTGAGGGCAGTGAGAAACTGGTTGCCCGCAACATGATGCTTTCTGAGAAGATGGATATATATTATGATGTTCGCAGGCGCGTGGAATGGCTGAAAGAACTGGTCCGCAGACATCGCGAGCTGATGGTCCAGGCAGATCTCCGCGACGACGAGGAGTTGCTGGCCCTCATTGAAGCACGCTTGGAAGGCGATGAGATTCCCCTACCCCCAGAATATGGTTTGCGCGAAGTCGCCGAACTGGTAGGCACCACCCAGCAACGCATCGTGGATCTTTACAAACAAAAAACCATCTATCATACCGTAGACAAATACCTCGACTACCTGAGATTGCTGCGCGCTTTGCGACTGCTGAAAGAAAAACCGGCTTACAACATTGAAGCCATTGCAACAGATGCCGGCTTCAACAGCGTGCGCACCATGCACAGGAAGATTATTGAAGCCATCGGGATGACACCCGGACAGTTCAGAGACCTCACCAGTCCCTCAGACTTATAGACACGACTGCCAAAAACAGACTTTTTTATCACCCGACGCCCGGATTTCTGACAAGAATCCGGGCGCTTTTTTTCTTTTGGCAGAAATACGGCAGACTGTCACAACCTTCTCTCACGAAATATCCGGAATT
>CADCQC010000362.1 GCA_902803455.1 uncultured Prevotellaceae bacterium | reverse complement strand
GGTTGCCAGGCACAGATGATCGCATCGGCATAACCGCTCCATGAGGAGGTCTCAATCACCGACCCGGAATTGATGACCACCACGACAGGTTTGCCGGCAGCATGGAAGATATTACACACATCATATATCAATTGCCGCTCTTCGTTGGTCAGGTTGAAC
Organism: uncultured Prevotellaceae bacterium; assembly: GCA_902803455.1. Taxonomy (GTDB): domain Bacteria; phylum Bacteroidota; class Bacteroidia; order Bacteroidales; family Bacteroidaceae; genus Prevotella. The sequence goes on along the minus strand of CADCQC010000362.1, from coordinate 5,499 downwards.
TCCGTGTCGATATCACGGTCGACACCCTCACCAGCCTGACGCCCGATAGTGATGATGGCGGCATCGGCAGCCTTCACCTCATTGTTGATGCAGATCGGGTTGATGGAGATCTCTGGATATTTCTGTTGTCCGAAAGCATCCATCTGATACCATCTGGCAGGATGGCGCTCTGCCTGGAATTTCACTTTGGCATATTCTACGTATTTACGGTAGATCTCCGTCAGGACGGCCGATGTGCCGATACCGGCATTTCCCAAGCCTTCCACCAGATCCACCACATAAGGAGTGTGTACGCATCCTGATCCTGTACCGCCGGAGAGGAAGTTATAGGATTTCTCACCGAAGAGGGCCACCGTCTTCACCTTACTGCCCGTCATGTTCCAAGGCAGCGTCCCGTTGTTCTTGAGCAACACGATTCCCTCTGTGGCACTCTTGCGTGTGATGTCGGCATGCAACTTCAGGTCGGGCTTATTGGTGTAGGCATAATGGAGGAAACTCGGAGTCTTGACGATATACTCCAGCATCCGACGCACGTTTCTGTCGACATCGGCGATGGCCAGTTTACCGCTGCGCACCCCCTCCACGATCTCCTCCGACTGCTTCGGCTGTCCTGGTTCCAAGAGGTCGTTGCCGGCATACACCTCGTCGATGGTGGGCAGATCTTTGCGGATGCCGATCCAGTCGGTCATCACGATTCCCTTATATCCCCAGTCATCACGCAGGATTTTGGTGAGCAGGTCATGGTTTTTCATCGAATAGACCCCATTCACCCTATTATAAGATGCCATGACCGTCCATGGCGCACTCTCGCGGACAGCGATTTCAAAACCTTTGAGATAGAGTTCGCGTGCGGCACGTGGCGACACCCGCTCATCCACACTCGTGCGGTCGGTCTCCTGCGAGTTGACAGCATAGTGCTTGATGCTGACACCTACGCCCTCGCTCTGCACGCCTTGGATATAGGCAGCAGCGATCTTTCCCGTCAAGAGCGGATCCTCACTGTAATACTCAAAGTTGCGTCCACACAAGGGGTTGCGATGCAGGTTGACCCCAGGTCCGAGGATCACGTCACACCGGTATTCTTTCGTCTCATTGCCGATGGCAGCACCCACTTGCCTCACCAGTTCGGTGTTCCATGTCGATGACAGGCAACTGCCGATAGGAAATCCCGTAGCATAAAAAGTCTGGTCTGTTCCTTCCCGTGTAGGATTGATACGCACACCAGCCGGACCGTCGGTGAGCACGGTGGCAGGAATCCCAAGACGTGGGATGGCAGCCGTGGTACCAGCGGCACCAGCCACCAAGGAGGCCTCTCCTCCCACGACAGCACCTTGATCAAAAAAATTGTTGGCTCCGCCGACGAGCAGTTTGGCTTTCTCCTCCAGCGTCATGGCAGCCAGCACCTCATCGATGTTGTCTGCCCGCAGTTGTGGGGCATTCTGTGCGGTCATGGTGGTTGCGATGAGTGTCGCACTGATCGCAGTCTTCAGTTTTTTCATAGATAAAAATACTTTATAATGATATCATTGAATAGGATTAGATGAGTAATGCTGCAAAATTAAACAAAAAAGGGAACATGTGCAATAGAAATGATTTTGAATAATTTTTGATGCTAATTTTTGAATAATTTCTCGGCGCAGCTGAATTCTAGGTGGATCACGCTTCGCATGCTATGTTTTGGCTCACGCTTCGCGTAGAAATGACACTAAAATTATATAAAATATACGTGACCGATGCATGATAAGTGTCTGCATGTCGAGATGAGCGGCGATAAAAAGAATGCGAAACAAAATCCAAATTGATCATCGGAGACTTACTTTAATCATTTGCTTTGAGGCGTAGGTAATAAGGGACTTCGAGAAAAAAATAATAAAATAAAAAAGAAAGAAGAAATGCTTATTATACAAAATTATGAATATCCTGCTTATAGGTTTCATAACTCCCAATGCATCATGTCAAATACGTCACAAATGCAAAAAATGATAGCAATGAGCTATTTTGTTAAATTCTTAAAAAACGTTAACAAAATAAAGAAAATAGTCAACAGACCATTCTATTTTGAAATATTAGCGTAATTTTGTGGAAAATTTTGGAAAAGAAACAATAAACAACAAGATACTTACTTATGAAAAGAATTTATTTGACCCCAGCAATCAATTTGCAGCCTATCGATTCTACAGAGGATTTTCTTGATGAGAGCTTACCGATGTTTGATGCTAACAATGATCAGACTCCATCTGATCTCATTGATGAGAGCAATCAGATTTTAGGTAATGGTGCTTCGATATGGGAAACTACCGAGGAAGAAGAATAATTTAGCTTTCCACCAACTTTATATATCACTATTCTATCGATGATAAATGTCATCGATAGAATAATTATGTATATTGGCTAAAAGTCAAAATGTCATCCCAACGGCCTTTTTATCTATATTATTCAGGTGAAAACAAGCCTCATTTTGAGGAAAAAATGATCCTCCAAGATAAAAAGCCCCATCAGGATGACACACCACACAGACAGTGAGGTGGCGGCCATGATCCAAGAGAATCAGCACCGCAACCAACTCATTCAACAGACATTCATACCCGCCAGCGGCGAGGGAGCTCCACTCCCCCGCACACGTGTCTGCATCTCCGACTACCAACCCACCATTGTCTATCTGCCCAATACGATGATGGACGACGAGCGCATCAGCCAGATCACCATCCTCGGATCGGTGAAAGGTTATGCCCAGATAGCCAGAAAGACCACAGAGGAGGCACTGGAGGAGTTTGAGGTGCTCAGATGCCGCCATGACTTCTTCTACTGGGCATGGAGATACGTGCGCATCAAACCCAAGGATGGCGGCGACGACATCCCTTTCACCCTCAACCGTCCGCAGCGCCGACTTGTGGAGACCTTCGAACAAGCCAGGATAGCCGGTGAGCCTATCCGCGTCATCGTGCTGAAAGCGCGGCAATGGGGCGGCAGCACCGTCACCCAGATCTACATGGCATGGTTGCAACTGATCCAAAGCAAAGGACTCAACTCACTCATCGTGGGACATGTGAAGACCGCATCGGCTGAGGTGAGCAGCATGTTCGACAAACTCATCAACAGATATCCCCTCGCCCTCTTGCGACATCCATCTCTTGAGGAGCAGCCGGTCAACAATCAGCCTTCTGTGCCTGCGGATTTCTCCCATATCTTCGAACTCGACGGAGAGGAAGAGACGGCCGATGCCGGCACCGCCCCGCCATCACCCACAGACGCAAAGATCATCGGCGACCGCAACACCCGGTTGCTGAGGTATATCCCCGCACGCAACTGTAAGATCAAGGTGGGATCGGCAGAGACGCCCAACTCAGCAAGGGGCGGCGACAGCTCGCTGGTGCACTGCACGGAGGTGGCCTTTTGGAAGAAGACCGACAACAAGACACCGGAAGACATCATCCGTTCGGCATGTGCCGGTGCCTCATACAAGCCGATGACGATGATCGTCTATGAGTCGACAGCCAACGGGACGGGCAACTTCTTCCAGCGCGAATACGACGCCGCCAAAAGGGGCGAGTCGCAGTTTCGTCCGCTCTTCGTGGCATGGTGGCAGATCGAGCGCTATGCCCTCTCCCCGGTCAACATCCAAAAATTCACTCGTTGGCTCCTCGACAACCGCCACGACAACTCTGTCGACAGCCAGCGGCGCGAGTCGGGCGCCTACCTTTGGCACCTGTGGGAGATGGGTGCCACCCTCGAAGCCATCAACTGGTATGTGTGCGAGCGGAGGAAATATAATGACCACGGCGATATGGCCGCCGAATTTCCCTCCGATGACATCGAGGCATTCCAAAACTCGGGTGCCCACGTCTTCGACCAATACCGCATCCAAGACCTGCGCCCCGACTGCCGTCAGCCACGGCAGAAAGGCGACCTCAGAGGGGAGGCTCTGAAAGGTGAGAAAGCCCTCGACAACATCCGGTTTGTGGAGGGTGAAGGCGGACAGCTATGGATATGGGCACATCCCGAACATTTCGATGACTGCCGCGTACTCCACCGCTACCAGGTGACAGTCGACATCGGTGGAAGGAGTGCCAAAGCCGACTGGTCAGTCATCTGCGTCATCGACCGTTACTGGATGATGGAGGGCGGAAGACCCGAGGTGTGCGCACAATGGTATGGCCACACCGACATGGACCTATTGGCGTGGAAGGCGGCACAGGTGGCCCGCTACTATGACGACGCCCTCCTCATCATCGAGTCCAACACGGTGGAGACGCGCGACGGCGATAGGTGGCTGGAGGGAGGCGACCAGTCGTCGTATCTGCTCAACGAGATCCGTGATGTCTACCCCAACCTCTACGCACGGCAGCAGAGTGCGGAGGATATCCGGCAAAGGGCACCCGTCAAATATGGGTTCCATACGAATGTGAAGACCAAGCCCGTCATCATCTCCTCGCTGGTGGAATGTGTCAGGGAACACCTTTACATCGAGCGCGACGAGCGATGCCTCGACGAGTATGTCACCTACGTGCGCAGGGCCAACGGCAGTTATGGTGCCGTCGAGGGAAAGCACGACGATCTGCTCATGACACGCGCCATCGCCCTCTATGTCTGTTTCCACGAGATGCCCCTCCCCCACTTCACCGACCACCAGTCATCGCGTCTCGCCATCCGGCCCACCACCGACAAAGCCATCTGGTAACGTTTCTCCGCTTCCCCACAGAGGAATGCATCAAGAGACCATCGCGTTTCCCGTCACGAAAGAAGCAGGCCGTCCGCCCGATATGACAAAATGACACAACCCTGACATGTGGCATGATATTTGACCTTTTCTGCATAGAAACAAAAAAAACAGAAAGGAGCATACATCATGACATTCGACAAATTCACCATCAAGGCGCAAGAGGCTATCCAAGAGGCCATCAGCAATGCCCAAGAGATGCGACAACAGTATGTGGAGCCTGAGCACCTGCTCAAGGGCATCCTCGTCAAATCAAAAGACATCTGCCATTTCCTCTTCCAGAAGCTGAGCGCCAATGCCACTCAGATAGAAAAAGTGGTCGACAGCGAAATCAGCCACCTGCCACGCGTGCAGGGCGGCGACACCTACTTCAGCAACACCACCAACTCGGTGCTGCAACGCACACTCGACATCTCCAAACAGATGGGCGATGAGTTTGTGGCCGTAGAGACCATGCTCGTCGCACTGCTCGACGTCAACTCCACCGCCAGCCGTATCATGAAAGATGCGGGCATCGACAAAGAGAAGATGCAGATGGCCATCCGTGCCCTCAGAAAGGGCAACACCGTGCAGTCGCAGTCGGCTGACGAGAACTACCAGAGTCTGGAGAAATATGCGAAAAACCTCGTCGAGATGGCAAGAGCCGGAAAACTCGACCCCGTCATCGGCCGCGATGATGAGATCCGGCGGTTGCTGCAGATCCTCTCACGACGCACCAAAAACAACCCCATCCTCCTCGGCGAGCCAGGCACGGGAAAGACGGCCATCGTGGAAGGGCTGGC
>CADCQC010000361.1 GCA_902803455.1 uncultured Prevotellaceae bacterium | reverse complement strand
TCCAGATGGTAACCTTCCTGGCGCAGGATGCTGCCGCCCTTCTGCTGGCCTTTCTCCACAGCGATGCCAATGCCTGCCACCTTGCCTTCAGCTTGATGCACCAAGTCTATAAGCGCATGTGCTGCCTGGCCGTCGGCAAGAAAGTCATCGACTATCAGTACATTGTCGGTTGGTTGCAGGTAAGGTTTTGACACAAAGACTTTATGCTCCTTCTTATGGGTGAATGAGTAGGCCTGAGACACATATTTACTGTCGGTGCTGTTGGCCGTCTCACTCTTCTTGGCAAATACCACGGGGACATCATACAGGTGGCCCAGCATCGTCGCGATGGCGATCCCGCTGGCCTCAATAGTCAGTATCTTGTTCACCTCCACGCCACAAAAGCGCCGTTTCAGTTCATTGGCTATCTGGCGTATGATGCTGATGTCTATCTGATGATTCAGAAAATTGTCTATCTTCAGTATGTTACCTGGCTTGATGATCCCGTCACTGAGTATTTTTTCTTCAAGGAAGTTCATGATGATTCTATTCTTTATATGTTATTTACACTTTGCTGTATTTTGCCCTGAATGCTTTAGGTGTCATCGACGACTTCATCTTGAAGAAATTGGAGAAGGCTGACTGGTCGCTGAAATGGAGATCGTAAGCGAGCTGTCCGAGAGGGATGTCGGTGGTGGACAGTAGCCTGCATGCCTCATCATAGAGAAGTTGGGTGAGATGATTGTTCACGGTCTTACCTGATACTTCTCGTACGATTCGTGAGAGGTAGGTGTTGGTGATGCACAGTCTGTCTGCATAATAGTCTATCAACCTGTGCTCCCGGAAATGTGTGGTCGCCAGATGCAGGAAGATCTTAAAGACATTCTCTTTGTGAGAGAAATCGTGAGGCACAATTTCCTCGAAAGAATCCAGTTCGATGATAAACGCTTTGCTGACGTAGATGAGGCTCCTCATGATTTCTTTCATGTAAAAATGTGGATTGATGATGGCGCTCTCTATCTGCTTGACAATGCCCGCCATTTCGAGCACTTTCATCTCGTCTATGTGGTAAATGGTGGGAAACATGCCCTGGCTTCTGGTCTTTTCTTTGCCTGAAGGATTCTCTGTCTCTGGCCAACCTATGCTGTCGGCGTATGTCGTGTCAAGCAGCAGATAGATCATTTCGCACGTGTCATTGGGGGTGATTGCCTCGATTTTGGCATAGGGGGGGATCTGCAACAGATCGTGGGCGGTCACCATGACGGTTTCTTGGGCATAAGTCAGTTCCATCTCTCCCTTCATGATCAGTAGCGAAGAGTGGAATGGCACACCAGGATCCACATACAACGGCAGAAACATCACTTCTCCCGGACGGGAACAGCATGCCACCATTCCACCATAATGTGAACCCACAAGTCCCTTTTCCGACAAGTCGTCAATAAATAGCATTTTAGAGGTGGTAGTCATAGATTAGTGTATTGGTAGAACCTCTTTTCAAAGGTAATTTTTGCAAATTTACAACAATGGTTGGAATTTTGCAAATTTAGTTTGCTTTTTTGTAAAAGAGAACAGAAGATGTTGTGCTAACTTTGCGGCGTACTTAATAACCGATTTTCTTCTAACCTATGGCAACAGCTATCATCCTATTCCAACTGTTCATCGTTCTGGCGTTGATCTTCATTGGTGCACGCGTGGGCAGTATCGGCCTCGGTATCTACGGCATGGTCGGTGTCTTCATCCTTGTGTTCATCTTCGGGCTCAAACCGGGTAGTCTGCCCATCGATGTCATGCTCATCATCGTGTCGGTCATTACTGCGGCGGCAGCGCTGCAGGCAGCTGGCGGACTTGACTACATGGTGGGACTTGCCGCGAAGTTTTTGCGGAAGCATCCCAGCCACATCACTTATTACGGGCCGTTGACCACCTGGTTGTTCTGCCTTGTCGCAGGCACCGCTCACACGTCCTATTCGTTGCTTCCTATTATCTCGGAAATCGCTACCAACAGCAAGATCCGTCCTGAGAGGCCGCTGAGTGTGGCTACCGTGGCGGCGTCGCTTGGCATCACCGGCAGTCCGGTTTCGGCTGCCACTGCTGCTGTGATCAGCGCTGACCTCCTCGGAGGACATGGCATCGAACTGAAGGACATCCTCATCATTTGCATTCCTGCTTCGCTGATCGCCATTCTGGTGGCATCCTTCGTGCAGAACCGCATCGGAAAACCGTTGGTGGAGGATCCTGAATATCAGCGGAGGGTGCGTGAGGGCATCATCAATCCTGAAAAGGATGCCCAACTGATGGAGCAGATGATTAAGACTCCGAGCAAATATGCCAAATATTCGGTCATCGCTTTCTTGCTGGCTGTGGTCCTGGTCGTGTTGTTCGGCAGCATTCCTTCACTTCGTCCCACTTATATGCAGGACGGTGAATTGCAGACGGTCACCATGCCTCATATCATCGAAATCATCATGATGTCGATGGCTGCCGTCATCTTGTTGGTGGGCAGGGCTAAGGTGACCGATGCCGTGAAAGGCAACGTGTTCGCTGCTGGCATGAACGCCATGGTGGCTATCTTCGGTATCGCTTGGATGGGTGACACCTTCTTCAACGGCAACATCGAGTTCTTCAAGAGTCATATCGCTGACATTGTGACTCAGTATCCGTTCCTCTTCTCCGTGGCCTTGTTTATCATGAGTATCATGCTTTTCTCACAGGCTGCTGCTGTG
>CADCQC010000360.1 GCA_902803455.1 uncultured Prevotellaceae bacterium | reverse complement strand
TCACGGTTGGTGTCGCAGGTCACATCCTCTATCAGCAGGTCATCGACTCCCGTGAGTAGCAGGGCGAAGTGACCGCAACGCAGAAAACTCAATCCGCGGATGATGACATGCTGGCAGTCGCGCAGCGCCAGCGCTTTGTTGGCGACGGTAGGTCCCGTATCACCTGGGCGTGGACCGCTCCGCGAGAGCACATCCGTGCCGTCGATGAGCCCTTCGCCTTCAAGGGTGACATTTTGCAGATGCTCTCCCCAAAGCAATGAGTTATGCCAGTGACTATGGCCGAAGTCCTGATAATGGGAGTCATTAGGCTCTGCCTCATCATAACCTGTCTTGTCGCCCACAGGTGCCGCTTTGATGACAGCTCCTTCTTCCAACCGCAGGGTGATATTGCTCTTCAGGTGAATGGAGTAGCAGAGGTAGGTGCCTCTGGTAAGCACCACGGTCCCGCCACCTGCCTGGCTGGTTTGTTCTATCGCTTGATTGATGGCAGGGGAGTCGATATGACGGCCATCTCCGACGGCACCGAATGATCTGACATCAATGGCTTGGCATCGGAAAGCGATATCGAGCAGCAGGAAGAGCAATAGATATTTTCTCATTTCTTCTTGACTTCTGAAGGCAGGATGCCAAACTCTTTTTTGAAGGTCTCCCTGAAATGGGCCATCTGGTTAAAGCCTGTCATCATAGCGGCTTGATTCACGTTGTAGTTTCCACTCTCCAACAGTTCGTAGCAGTGGCGGAGTCGTCGCTTGCGGATATATTCTGTGGCTGTCATACCCGTGAGGGCTTTTACCTTGCGGTAGAACGTGCTGTGACTCATGGCCATCTTGTCTGTAACAAAGGCCAGGTCGATGTTCTCCTTCATGATGCTTTCTTCGATGAGACCATTCAGACGACTGATGAACTCTTGGTCCAGACGACAAAGTTGAGGGGTAGGGGACTGGGGGGCCAGCGGTGCAGAATCAGTTGCCGGCATTGCCGGATCATGATATTGTCCGTTGGCAATCAACTCTGTCAGCCGCCGACGTGCCGTGAGCAGATTCCTGATGCGACTGCCCAATAGCTTGGCCGTAAACGGCTTGGTCAGGTAGGAGTCGGCGCCGCTGTCATAACCTTCCTCCTTGTCTTCATCTGCGTTCTTGGCGGTCAGAAGGATGATGGGGATGTGGCTGGTGCGGATGTCGCCTTTCAGCAGACTGGTCAGCTCTATGCCGTTCATCTTTGGCATCATGATGTCACTGACGATAATATCGGGTATGTGTTCTCTTGCCAGACTGACGCCCTCCTCTCCGTTTTCTGCCTGAAGGATGCGGAAGTCTTCGCTGAAGGTGTCGGAGATATACTGGCGGATATCGCCATTGTCCTCCACGACCAGCAGCAATGGGAGCGATTCCTCTTCGACCTCATCGGATGATGGGCTCGTACTGTCAGGATTTTTGTACTCTCCATCGTCTTCCTTGTGAAGGGCATTAGGATAGGTGTTGTTGATGTCGATGGTAAACAGGAAACGGCTGCCTTGGCCCACATGGCTTTCCACCTGGATGCTGCCCTCATGCAGTTCGGCCAGCGACTTGACGAGTGCACGACCGATGCCTGTGCCCGACGCTTGATGAGCACCTTTGGCCTGATAGTAGCGCTCGAAGATGTGGGGCAGTGCTTCAGGGGTGATGCCGTAGCCTGTATCTGTCACGGCAATACTCAATAAATCGTTGTCTGCTTTCACGGTGATCGTGATACTGCCCTGTTCGGTATATTTGATGGCGTTCGACAGCAGATTGTTGAGTACGGTGGTGATGATTTCGGAGTCAAACCACACCATGGGCAGGTTGTCGGCGATTTGGTAGATGAATTGCACCTTGGGATTCCTGTTCAACTCTTTGTAGTTGAGGCATATCTCCCGCACAAATTGGCCGATGTCACCGCGGGCAACTGTGAGCCGACGGTTCTGTGTCTCGGTCTTGCGAAACTCCAGCAGTTCGTTGATGAGATCGCGCAGACGTTCCGCGTTTTTCTGTATGACTCCCACGAGGCGCCTCCTTGTTGGTGGTATCTGCTCATCGTTCATCAGGTCATCGAGTGGACCGAGGATGAGCGTCAGGGGAGTGCGCAGTTCATGGGTGATATTGGTAAAGAAGCGCAGACGCTCCTCGTTGAGCTGCTGTTTTTGAAGAATCTCGCGCCGTTCCAACTCGAGGGAGTTACGTTGCGTCAGCTTCCGCTTATAGGACCGGATGAAATAGACTGTCACTCCCAGAGCCATCAGAAGATAGAGCCCGTAGGCCCACCATGTGCGCCAGAATGGCGGCGAGATGATGATGGTGAGCCGTGTCTCCTTGGCTTGATCCCAGTTCTGCCTTCTCAGTTTGGCTCTCAGTATGAAGGTATATTGGCCTGGTCGCAAACCACGGAACACCACATCATGGTCGTTGCCTATGTCGTACCACTTGTTGTCCATGCCCTTCATCATATAGGAATAGTCCACGGACGACGTTTGTGCATAGTCTCGCATGGCGAAAATCAGGCGGATGGTGTTCTGTCGGTAGGTCGTGAAGACACGGCCTTCCTTGTCGGGCGTCAGCAGTTGGATGTCGGTGTTGTTGCCTACAGGGTTGTAGGCCTCGCAGGAGATGAGCTGCACTTCCGACAGCCGGTCTCCGCTATCCATCTGTTGTGGATTGAAATAGCACACGCCTGAAGCCAAACCGAAAAAGATGGTGCCATGAACATCAGTCAGGGCGGCGGCATTGGCAAAACCTCCAGAAAGACGGGTGTCCTGATGGTTGTAGTTATAAAACTGCCTGGTGCTCTTCACAAAACAGGAGATGCCTGAATAGGTGGTCATCCAGATGCAGTCATTGGTATCTTGTTGCAGGGCCAGCAGATGGCAATCGTTCAGTCCCTGCTCCTTTCCGTAAACGGTGATGCCTGTCAGACCGATGGGATCCTTCACATGCACCAATCCTCCGTCGGTGGCCATCCAGAGGCCCCCGCGACGGGTGAGTATCATGTGGTTGATTTTGCTGGACGGCAAGCCTTCATTCATGCTCATTTGACGGCTGGAGTTGTTGCGCATGTTGATGGAGTAGATGCCGCTGCCCAATGTGGCGATCAACAGTTGCTGCGGTGCCGCCTCGATGATGCAGGTGGCTGGTGCTTGGACTGTCTGACTGATGTACTCTTGCAGGGTCGCTTTACCGTTTTGGTACAGATAGATACCAAATTCTCCGCCGATCCATATGCTTCCATCGGCGGCCTCGGCAAAGGTGTGGATGTCGGAGCCAGCGGGCGTGGTGGGGATCGGGGCGAACTGCTTGCTCTTTTTGTCAAAGCGGTATACACCCTGGTCATCAATGCCCAGCCACACACCTCCCTGGTGGTCGGCCATGATACAGCGGGGGAAGGCATACGCCCTGCGTATCCTGTTGAGGTAGTTCCACCTGCCTTTGATGGTGCCATCGTGCCACCACACCAGTTCGTTCTCACTGGCCAGCCAGAATCCTTGCTCGGGGTCGGGAGCGATAGTACAGACCGAAGGGGATCTGCCTTCCGAAGTCTTGTAATCCAGAAGTCTGAAATTTTGTTTGCTGTCGCTGATGAAGTCCACACCCGTACTGTGGTTGCCCACCCAGATGTTGCCATATTCGTCTTCGGCAATACTGCGGGTGTTGAGCGATGAGAGTCCTGCCACAGTCCCGTTATAGTGCCATTGGTCATTGGGGTCAATGATCTTCACACCTCCAATGTCGGTTGCCACCCACAGCTTCCCGTCCGACATCTGGTGTATATCATAGATGTTGTCATCGTAGCGGTCTGCCGCATCGGTTACCTTAGTAAATGTGCCTGTCTCGGGGTTGAACAAGGCCAGGCCGGTGTCTGTTCCCACCCAGATATAGCCATCATGATCTTGATAGATACAACGGACGTTGTTGCCGGGCAGACAATGAGCGTCATCCTTCTGCTGATAATTCTGAGAGGTACCATTATTCATGTTCACCACCGTCATGCCATATAGACTGTGTCCGATGTAGAGGCGGCCGTGCCCGTCATCCAGCGCACAGCGGTTGTCATGGGGCTGGCGTAGTTCCAGTGTCTTCGTAGCAAAGGTCGTGCAGTCGAAATGCTGGATCTGCCCGTTGCCGTAGACCAGCCACACACCCTTGTCTGCCGCGTCTGTGATATCATTGATACTCGACTTGATCAACCCGTTGCTCGCATTCAGGTGGCGCATGATGCCGGTCTTTTCGTTATATACCGACAGACCACGCTCTGTGCCGATGAGCATATTGCTGGAGGCACCATGCCAGTGAAGTGTCATGATTTTCTCTGACAGTTGCTGATCTGTGAATGTGTGGCATAGATCACCTGCTATCCAGGTCACTCCCGCTTCCGTAGCCACCCACATGCGCCCCTGACCATCGATGGCAAGGCCGAGAACAAAGTCATTCGACAGACCGTTTGACGTATTGATATGTTTGGTGATATTGACCGCCTGAGCCTGAGCCAGGGCCATCATCGTCCAAAATACGCAACAAACCGTAATGATTGTTCTTTTCTTCATAGGGTATGTCATGATCTTTCTGATGAATCTTTTCATTGTATCATGATTTGTTGTGACCGTGACAAAGATACACATTATTTGTAGTTTTCAATCTTTGTCTCCTCATTTCTTTTTGTCCTGACGGAAATCTGTATGTTGATTGACGTTTTTCCATCCCTGAAGTATGTGAGGCTTGAGAATTGGGGGATTGGAGCATGGGCATTTCGCTAATATGATGCATGATTTCTCCGGATTTTTCATGCCCAGAGCGCATATGGTATAGAAAATCGTCATTGAGCATACAAAAATCTGTCATGACAGAAAATGATATCATCGATGACAGATTTCCGCCGTTTTCACTTCTTCCTTTCTATTTAATTTTGCCTTCGACAAACTACATTAAAATAAAACAATTTAAAATGATTCAGGCATAGTTTATTAGGTTTAGTAGATTTTTTTTGATTTTGATACATGCATAATTAGTTTGTTAGTTAATCACTATCGGTAGGCGTTAGTCATATTAAGGTAACAAAGATTGTTTCGGGATAAGAAAAAATGGAAACGAGTAACACAAACATATTTTAATGATTTAAAAACAAAGTGAAATGAAAGAACAAGAAAGAACAAAACTGAAGAACGATCGCACGATGTGTCATCGCATTCTGTTCCTTGCTCTGATGACTGTCACCTCGATGGTTGCCTTCGCGCAAGGAAAAGTATCGGGAACAGTGGTCGATGACACGGGCGAGAGCGTCATCGGTGCAAGTGTCGTAGTGAAGGGAACCACCAACGGTGTGGTAACCGATTTCGATGGCAACTACACCATCCAGAATGTCCCGCAGGGGGCTACGCTCGTCTTCTCTTATGTGGGCTATCGCACACAGAACATCCCCGTGGGGGGTAGGAGCCAGATTAACGTCACGCTCGAGGAGGACAAACAATTGCTCGACGAGGTGGTCGTCGTTGGATACGGTGTTCAGCGCAAGAGCGATGTCACCGGCGCTCTGACCCGCGTAGGGGAGAAAGAACTGAATGCAAAACCCGTTAGTAATGCTTTTGAAGCACTGCAGGGTAAGGCTGCCGGTGTGGATATCACCAGCAGTGAGCGTCCGGGTACTGTCGGAAATATCATGATTCGAGGCACACGATCCATCACCGCCTCAAGTTCTCCTTTGTATGTGGTTGATGGTGTGCCTCTGCAGGCTGGCGGTATTGAGACGCTGAACCCGCGCGACATAGAGAGCATCGACATTCTGAAGGATGCCTCGTCGACGGCCATCTATGGTTCGAGAGGTGCCAACGGCGTGGTGCTCGTCACGACAAAGCGTGGCCAGGAGGGAAAGACTCAATTGAGCTATTCGGGTTCGTTGACTTTCGAGAAGATCGTGGACAAAAGCCCGGCCATGAG
>CADCQC010000359.1 GCA_902803455.1 uncultured Prevotellaceae bacterium | reverse complement strand
CATCAACACCCTTGAGTTTTTGGGAGAAAACGGACAGCTCACCGGTGTGCGCATTCAGGAGATTGACTGGAAGCCCAACCCCGCAGGCGGTCGTCCGCTGATGGTCGAGAAAGGCGAGCCAGAAATCATCAAGGCCGAGCTCGTGTTGCTTGCCATGGGTTTCCTCAAGCCAACGCATCCCCAATATCCCCAGAACGTATTCGTCTGCGGCGATGCCGCCAACGGTGCATCCCTCGTTGTCCTTGCGATGGCCAGTGGCCGTCAGACAGCCCTCAGCGTCAACCAATATTTTTCGAAATGAGCAAGATTCCCTTCACCAAGATGCACGGTTGCGGCCACGACTACATTTATGTCAATGCCATGCAGCACCACATTCCCGACCCTCAGGCAGCAGCCATCGTCTGGAGTGACCGTCATCAAGGCATCGGTTCCGACGGTCTGGTGCTGATCGACCGCAGTCCCGTGCCGGAAGCCGACTTCTCTATGCGCATCTTCAATGCCGATGGCTCAGAGGCGATGATGTGCGGCAATGCTTCCCGTTGCGTCGGCAAATACCTCTTTGAGCGAGGACTGACGGAGAATAAGAAAGGAAGCGCCAGCGATCCTACCATCCGTCTGCTCACGCTGTCGGGAATCAAGACACTGACGCTGCATGTCATTGGCGGCAGCGTGGAAAGCGTCACCGTGGATATGTTGGAACCCGTGCTGGAGGACACATCCCTCTTCAACCCTTTGGACGGTCTCCAAGAAGGGACATTTGTATCCATGGGCAATCCACACTATGTGGTCTTTACAGACGAAGTGGATCAGATAGAAGACAAAGGACGCATCATGGAACATCATGCCGCTTTTCCCCAGCGGAGCAACATCGAGTTTGCGCATGTGGAAGACAACGGCATCATCCGTATGCGGGTATGGGAGCGCGGCAGCGGGATCACCCAAGCCTGCGGCACGGGCGCTTGTGCCACGGCAGTGGCAGCAGTGCTGACAGGCAAGGCAGGCCGGCAGTCGCAAATCATGATGGACGGCGGTATGCTGACCATCGAATGGCGCGAATCAGACAACCATATCTATATGACCGGTCCCGCAACATTCGTCTTTGACGGAGAAATAGAACTTCCCCATTCACCATCTCAAGCATAACAAATATGGCATTAGTAAACATACATTTTCTGAACCTGCAGAGCAACTACCTGTTCGCCGACATTGCCAAGAAGGTAAACGCCTTCAAGGTGATGCACCCCAAAGCCGACATCATCTCACTCGGCATCGGCGATGTCACCCAGCCCCTCTGCCCCGCCGTCGTCGAGGCGATGCACCGAGCCGCCGATGACATGTCGACCGCAGAACGATTTCACGGTTACGGACCAGAGCAAGGTTATGCCTTTCTGCGTGAGGCGATACTGAAGAATGATTTTCTTCCACGAGGCATCCACCTCGACATTGACGAGGTGTTCATCAACGACGGAGCAAAGTCAGACACGGGCAATTTCCAAGAGCTGCTGCACTGGGACAACTTCATCGGAGTGACCGATCCCATCTATCCCGTCTATATCGACTCCAACGTGATGATCGGGCGTTGCGGCACTTTCCAAGATGGCCGTTGGTCGAATGTCGTCTATATGCCGTGTACGGCGGAAAACCATTTCGTTCCCGAGATTCCCAAGGGACGCCACATGGATATCATCTACCTGTGCTACCCCAACAATCCCACGGGCACGGTCATCACGAAGAAGGAACTCCGCAAATGGGTGAACTATGCTCTGAAAAACGATGCGCTCATTCTATATGATGCCGCCTATCAAGCCTATATCCGTGACCCTGAGATTCCCCATAGCATCTATGAGATCCGCGGTGCCAGGAAATGTGCCGTCGAGTTTCGTTCCTATTCCAAGACAGCAGGTTTCACCGGCGTGCGTTGCGGTTACACCATCGTACCAAAAGAAGTGAGTGTCGCCACCTTCGAAGGAGAACGCATCCCTCTCAACCAACTGTGGCTGCGCCGGCAGTGTACGAAATTCAATGGCACCAGTTATATCTCCCAACGAGCGGCAGAAGCCATCTATACCCCTGAAGGCAAACAACAGGTGCAGGCGACCATCGACTACTATATGGAAAACGCCCACAGGATGCTTACTACCCTGAGCGCCCTCGGTTACGAATGCTACGGCGGTGAGAATGCCCCGTATATCTGGATGCGCACCCCCGACGGCAGCAACTCATGGAAGTTTTTTGAGAATCTGCTCTACGGTGCCAACGTTGTCTGCACTCCCGGTGTAGGATTCGGTCCCAGCGGTGAGGGTTATGTCCGTTTCACCGCCTTTGGAAGTCATGAGCGAACGGCTGAGGCGCTGAGCAGAATTGAGGCATGGAGTAAACAAATCATATCATATTAATCATAAAAACATTACAATTATGGAGACATTAAGATTTCAGGTTGTCGGTGAGGCATTCAAGAAGAAACCCCTCGACGTAAAAGCACCCAGTGACAGACCCTACGAGTATTTCGGACGTAAGGTTTTCAACCGTGAGAAGATGTACAAGTATCTGCCGAAAGATGTATATGAGCAGATGATCGACGTGATCGACAACGGCGCCCATCTCGACCGTCATGTGGCCGATCATGTGGCAGCAGGCATGATGCAGTGGGCCAAGGAACAAGGCGTGACACACTACACCCACTGGTTTCAGCCATTGACAGAAGGCACAGCCGAAAAGCACGACTCCTTTATCGAGCATGACGGCAAGGGCGGTATGATAGAGGAATTCAGCGGCAAGTTGCTTGTGCAGCAAGAGCCCGATGCCAGTTCATTCCCCAGCGGAGGTATCCGTTCCACTTTTGAAGCCCGAGGTTATTCAGCATGGGACCCCACATCGCCTGTTTTCATCATCGACGACACCTTGTGTATCCCAACCGTCTTCATCTCCTATAGTGGTGAGGCCCTCGACTATAAAGCCCCGCTGCTTCGTGCGCTGAAGGCTGTGAATATCGCTGCCACGGAAGTATGTCACTACTTTGATCCGGCGGTGAAGAAAGTCACCTCCAACCTCGGTTGGGAGCAGGAGTATTTTCTGGTGGATGAGGGTTTGTATGCCGCCCGTCCAGACCTGTTGCTCACCGGACGCACCTTGATGGGTCACGACTCTGCCAAGAACCAGCAGATGGACGACCACTAT
>CADCQC010000358.1 GCA_902803455.1 uncultured Prevotellaceae bacterium | reverse complement strand
TCCTTCAGTTGATTGTTGAAGATGGAATGCATCGGTCCCCACACATAACTCGACCGGATCGGGAAATCCATGATGGTGATGGTCTTGGTCTTCGTGTAGTCGATGCTCGCCCCGTTGAATTTATAGGATACGGAGCAAGCTGTCATCAACAATGACAGCAAAAAGAATGCCAAAAAAGCGGCTGCCGCTTTCGTTTTAGGTGAGTCCATACAATCTTAGTTTGCGGTATAGTGTGCGTGGTGAGATGCCCAGTTCCTGGGCGGTTTTGCTGCGGTTGCCGTTGTTGCGCTCCAGGGCTTTGATGATGGCCTGCCGCTCCTGTTCGTTCAGGTTGAGGCTCTCTGGAGTGTTGTCGGCTATCTCCTCTGCTTCAGCATCCTCCACGTTGTGAGCCCTGTCCAGTTCATGCTGGTCGTTGATGCTGTTGCCCACTGTGGTGGGGAATTGAGAATAGGCTGGGATTTTCGACGACAACGTATGGCCCTCGTCGATCTGTTTGCGCAGGCCATTGAGTTCCCGCCGCAGTTCGCTCACGTTGGCACGCAGTTCGAAAAGCACTTTGTAGAGCGCTTCCCGCTCGTTCTCGTAACTGTTTCCTCCACTGGTGTGGGGGATGGGGGCAGGCAGCGTGGTGTCGTCGTCGCTCGGGATGAACCGGCTGATGGTCTCCTCATCGATCTCCCGCTGTTCGCTGAGCACCGACATCTGTTCGGTGATGTTTTTCAACTGCCTCACGTTGCCCGGCCATTTGTATTTGAGCATTCTGCGCTTCGCACCTTCGGTCAGCGTGATGCGGGGCAGCCGGTATTTCTCGGCGATCTGCATGGCAAACAGCCGGAAGAGGAGCAGGATGTCTTCTCCGCGCTCGCGCAGGGGAGGCATCTGGATGGGAATCGTGTTGAGACGGTAATAGAGATCTTCCCTGAACCGTCCCTCGCTGATGGCTTTACGGATATTGACGTTGGTGGCGGCCACCACGCGCACGTCGGTCTTCATCACCTTCTGTCCGCCCACACGGATATATTCCCCGTTTTCCAGCACCCTCAGCAGGCGTGCCTGGGTGGCCATAGGCAGTTCACCCACCTCGTCCAGGAAGATGGTGCCTTTGTCGGCCACTCCGAAGTAGCCTTTGCTCTCGCCGATGGCATCGGTGAAGGCTCCTTTCTCATGGCCGAAGAGTTCGCTGTCGATGGTTCCTTCCGGAATCGATCCGCAGTTGATGGCGAAATAGTTCTTCCCCCGCCGGGCCGAATGGTCGTGGATGAGTCGTGGTATGATCTCCTTGCCCACACCACTTTCGCCCACGATAAGGACGGAGAGGTCGGTGGAGGCCACTTGGAGGGCGATGTCGAGCGCGCGGTTGAGCGCATCGCAGTTGCCCACGATGTTATAGCGGTTTTTGATGTCTTGCAAGTTGCTTGTCTTCATTGGCTGACAGGTTTGTGCATCAGGATCGGCGGCACAGGCTTGGCGCTTTATGCGTTTTGATCATGCTTCTTGGGGATGGTGAACCTCACTTTCTCGCTATCATCACGCTTTTCATGATAGAGCTTTTTCAGAGGGTTGCTGAGCGGTTCGTCATATTCGGCGCGATGGCGGAAAATGTCGATGGCCAGGTAGATGGCGTCACGCAACTGTTGTTCGTTGGCGATGCCTTGACCTGCGATGTCAAACTGTGGTGTCTGTCCGGGTGTCGTGTGTACCAGAGGCAGGCCGGCGCTCACCACCACACGGTCGTTGTCGGCCAACATGCGGAGGGGAATCATCGCCTGCTCATAGAACATGGCGAGTGTGGCGTCAAAATGCAGATGGTCGTAGCGGCTGAAGAATTCATCAGCAGGGTAGGGGCCATAGACACCCACACCGGTATTGTGAAGTTCGTTGATGGCGGGTTTGATGATCTCTTCCTCCTCGGCACCTTCCTGGGGGTTCACCTGCAGGAGGGCGATGCGGGGGTTGCTCAGGCGGAAGTCACGTCGCAGACACTCGTTCAGCACCGTGGCCTTTTCTACGATCAGGTCCTTCCGGATCTCACGCAGGGCATCTCCAAGAGGGATCTCATTGGTGATGGATGCGATGCGCAGGTCGCCGTTGACATGGATGGAGAGTGATTTCCCGTCATGTCCCAACTGGTGCTCGATCTGCTGGCGTGTGGAGACCGTTGCCGTGTCGTCATTCTCCGACGGATTGGTGGCCACGGGTGCCGTGACAAGCACGTCAAAGAGACCTTTGTCGAAATCATCGAGTGCCCGTTTCAAGGCCACACGAGCTGCCGTGGCAGATATGGGCGTGCTGGTGCCGAGGTCCACTTTCACCTCTTCGTCGAAACTGGTGAGCAAGTTGAATTTGTCGTCACGGGCCTCGCTGGCCTGGTTGATGATATTGAAGTTCACCTGTAAGTCGAGCGTCTTGCGGTGATATGCGGCAATTTTGGGTGAGCCATATATAATAGGTGTGCACAGTTCAAGCATTGCCGGGTCGGCGAATGCTTTGAAGATGGTCTCGTATCCTATGCCGTTGGTGTCGCCGTGGGTAATGGCGATACGCAATTTTCTTTCTTCCATGTTTTTGGGTTTGAAGGGTTATGGTTAGTCTTCTTCTGTTGATTTTTCTGGGGCGTTGCCCGACCGCTCTTCGCCGATGCGTGCCGCTGTGCTCAGCAGTCCGCAGGCAGCGTAGATGTCTTCTCCCCGACTGGCTCTGATGGTGGTGAACAGTCCCCGGGCGGTGAGTTGGTCGCGCAGCCACACCATCCGCTCCTCACTGGCTCCATGCAGATCGCTGCCCGGGATCTGGTGGAAGCGGATCAGGTTGATGCGGCATTCCAACCCCTGGAGCAGACGTAGGAGCGCACGCACATGCTCACGGGTGTCGTTGACACCGCCGAAGACGATGTATTCAAACGACAGCCGGCGCTGGTGCGTGAAGTCATACTGGCGCAGCAGGTCCACGACATCGGCGATGGGCATGGCGCGCTCTGCTGGCATCAGTGAGGCGCGCTGGTCGGCCAGGGGGGTGTGCAGGCTGATGGCCACATGGCATTCGCTCTCGTCGAGAAAACGGCGCAGTTTTTCACGGATGCCTACACTGCTCACGGTGATGCGCCGCGGACTCCATGCCCATCCGTAGGAAGCGGTGAGCAGTTGGGTGGAGCGCAGCACGGCATCGAGGTTGTCCATGGGTTCTCCCTGTCCCATATAGACGATGTTGGTGAGCGTGTCACGCTCAGGAAGCGCATACACCTGGTTGAGGATGTCGCCGGCGGTGAGGTTTCCCTCAAATCCCTGTCGGCCAGTCTGGCAAAACTCACAATGCATCTTGCAGCCCACCTGTGACGACACGCACAACGTGGCGCGGTCGCCGTCGGGGATATAGACCGTCTCCACCTCCCGCCCGTTGCTGGTGGGGAAGAGGTATTTCACCGTGCCGTCGGTGGAGCGCTGGCAACTGGTCGGCGGCATCATTCCCACCTCGTAGATCTCAGAGAGTCGGGCGCGGTTGGCTTTTGAGAGGTTGGTCATCTCGTCGATGGAGGCCACCCCACGGCGATAGAGCCAATCGGCTATCTGCCCTCCGGTGAAAGAGGGCATTCCCATGGCGCTGACCGCAGATTTCAACTCGGCCAGGGTCATTCCCATCAGTGGCTTTTTCGTTTGGTTCATAGTGACTGTCAAGCAGTATCGTCCACTTGGTGATGCAAAGGTAATGAAAACCGAGCGCAGAACAAAATGAACCGTTCATTTTTTGTGCCGAGGTGCGTTTATCTTCTCTTAAAATTGGTAAATATGGTCTTGACACCCCTTTGGGGCTGGCGTATCATCTGTCCACATGCTGCATGGAAGTGTAAGCATGCTGGATGTAAGTGGATAAAATAACAATGATATAATAAGAAAATAAAGAAGGCTGAAAAAGGAGATATTATTGGCAATTATAAAAAGAGAAAAAGTGCCCAGGCACTCACAAAAAGCTAGAAAAAGTGGCTCACGGGGACTGTCCCCATGATCCATGGCGGTTTTCAGCAGCCCCGAGGGCTGAATTTTATATAATTTTTGAAACACATTTTT
>CADCQC010000357.1 GCA_902803455.1 uncultured Prevotellaceae bacterium | reverse complement strand
TTGACCTTTTCCATGAGGGAGCGATATCTCACCAGGAAGTCTTTCTCCGCGTCCCAGGCAATGGCTGATGTCGGTTTGCTGTCTTCAGAACATGCCAGCACTTCCACGAAGTCCCGGGGCAGGATGACATTCTCCAGATCGATGGCCATTTGGAACAGAGGGGCAATCTCGTCTGGAGTGAATGCCGCGATGCCACAGCCGATGCGCGTGACAAGAAACTTGTATTCACGATGAGTGGAGGCGAATGAGATGAACTCATCCACGTAGGGCTTGATGGTCTCCACGCCGCCTTGCATGGTGGGGATGGCATAGCTCTGTCCTTGCAGTCCCACGCCTTGTCCCCATATCGCGCCGAAGCGGGCGTGTGCCAAGCGTGCCGCACCACCCCCATGTGAACCGGCGAGGTTGCTGCCAAAAACGAATACCTCGTTCGGCTTGAGGGATGTAATTCTTTCCGGGGTGTATTCTCTGTTGTACATGTCCGTTTGTTTTTTATATTTTTAAAAACCCTTTTGTATAGCCAAGTTTCTCAAGTTTGAGAGAGTGTAGGACTTTGAGAGTGTCGGCAAAACTATTTCATGATGATTATGTCCAAGTGGTCAATTTTATTCTTCGGCGTTTTCGTATTGCTGAAGTGAGTCTCTCAGTCTCTGTTGCAGTTTTTCGGCCAGGTGCTTGGGCGAGACCACGGTGATGCCTTCTCCAAAGCCGAGGATGTCGCGTTCGAGTTCGAAATTGGGGATGACATCGATGCTGAACAACACGCTGCCGTCTTCAGACCGACTGATTTCCTGCTGGCTGTGATGGAGCGGTTTGGTGATGACGTAGGGCACTTGCGCCGCTTTTACCCTGAAAACGACATGTTCCACTTGGTCATTCATCCGGGTCACACCGATGATGTCGTTGAAGTATTGCTGAGGTTTGAAAGACTTGTCCTTGATGAAATGTTCCTTCTTTGGAGCGTCTGTTATCTCCTCGATGCGGTCGAGTGCCAGATTGAGCAACATCGGCTCCGGAGAGTCGTGCCTCCTGCCGAAGACGAACCAGCGGTTGCGGAACTCTTTCAGGATATAGGGAGAGAAGATGAATTGCTGTGACTGGTTCCATTGGAAGGACTTGTAGGTGATGGCGACAGGATTCCTGTCAATGATGGCTTCGTGCAGGGGAGTGATGTGCTCCAGACCACGCAGACGGTCGTTGCCCTCCAGCAGGATGACCGGCTCCACCCTGAAGCGCATCGATGCCACATGGTCCTCCAGCCGGTTCACAACGTCCTCCACGTCATCGAAGCCCTTGAACGAACTCATCTGCTTGAGCAGCTCCACAGCTTCTGTCAGTTGGCGCATGTCCGTTTCTGAGAGCGGCACGTCGGTGATGCTGTAGTCATAGTCCTCGTATCGATAGTATTTGCGGTCCACCACAATGATGGGGGCGTAGTAGCCCAGTTCTCTTGAAGAGCGCATCTCCTGTATGTCGTGCTGGATGGTGCGGCGGCTCACGTCGCCGTATCCGTTGGCCTCATAGAGCGCGTCGCTGCAGGCATCTATCAGTTCTTGAAGCGTGGCCCGGCGGCCCTTGCGGAGCATGCGGTCGATGGTCTTGTACCGCAATAAGGTGTTTCTGTTTATCGGCATGGTCTCTGTTCGGTGTTTAGTTGGTGATTTCACCCTTGTATAGGTCATCCGCCATGTGGAGGATGACATCGTGCAGCTCCAGGTCATCGAGGAAGAACTTGGGTATTGCCTCGTAACCGATGGCAGCGCCGAGGATGTTTCCCGTGATGGCACCCGTGCTGTCGCTGTCGCCTGCATGGTTGACCGCAGCGATAAGCGCGTTCTCGAAGTTGTCGAAATGACGGCAGACGCAGTATAGAGCGATGGCCAGTGCCTCCTCACCCGTCCAACCACCGCCTATGGCCTCGATGTTCTCCACGTCGGAGCGGTTGTTGTCGGCCCATGAAATTGCCTTTTCGGCAAGCTCTCTCAGATACGCCACGTCAAATGGGTATAGGGGGTATAGCCTTTTCATGGCTTCCAAACCTTCGTGGATGTACATTTCCAGTGACTGGCGGGTGGGGGCGTTGTCAGTGGTGATATGGTAGATGACATGAGCCATCAGTGCTGCGGGGATGAATCCCAATGGGTGCTTGTGCGTCAGTTCCGCCGCATCCCCTGCGAGACGGTCGGCATCCTCTATTGACATCCTTCCGTTGATGGCGGCATAGAGCGGGATGGGAGCCACGCGCATCACGCCTCCGCATCCCTTGCTGTCGTTGCTGGGCACCCGCCCTCTGTAGATGGCGTTCAGTGCTGTCATACAGTTGTCTCCCGGCGCCCGGTCCTCGTTCAGTTCAGGGATATTGGCTATCCAGCAATTGTTGTATGGGCATGGCTTCCCTCCCGTTTGGGTGAAGTACCATTCCACGTAGGCGTTGCGGATGGCGGCGATGTCCTCCACATTGAG
>CADCQC010000356.1 GCA_902803455.1 uncultured Prevotellaceae bacterium | reverse complement strand
GACACTTCACAACCTGATGATACAGTTTGCCGAACTGCGTGTCTCGCGTGCTTTCCTTTTCAAGGAGCAAACCTACCGTGGCCGTTGTTTAGTGGCCTACAACGGACATGTCAACGACCTCAATGAACTGTCGGATGAGGAGCGCAACGCTTTCATGGCCGACGTGGCCCAAGTGACACGCGCCATGCAAAAAGCTTTCCATCCAGAAAAGATAAATTATGGCGCCTATAGCGACAAACTGAGCCACCTCCATTTTCATCTTGCTCCCAAATACGTCGATGGTCCCGACTATGGAGGCACATTCCAGATGAATCCGGGCAAAGTATATCTCTCCGATGAGGAATATCAGGCGCTCATCGACGCAATCAAGGCAGAACTGTAGTCCAAAGCAGTTTTTGCAGGACAAATTCCCTAAAAGGAACAAGCTATCGCCCTCTTACGCAAAACATTAAGCGTGAGAGGGCGATTGGGTGATTATCTTGGCTTCACTCCAGACCTAATCGTTTTCATGTTTCCTCGCCAGATAGAACTGATACCGGTAGACGATGCAGACCATCCCGAGATAGGCGGCTGCCTGAATCCATAAGATGCGTATCTCAGGGAGAATCTGGTTGATGGAGGCTCCCATGGAGTTGACACGGATAAAAGCGCGGACACCGAAGGTGCTGGGGAAGAGCCACGACACGCCCTGCCAATAGCTGGGGATGTTGGACTGCGGCCATGACACGCCCGTCAGGAAGAGCAGCGGCACGGAGACGAAGACCATCAAGAGCATCACGTTCTCACGGTAGCGCACGAGGCAGGATACGGTCATGCCGAAGAAAATGCAGGCGATGGTGTAGGGCAGCAGCATCAGAAAAAGGGTCTTGCCACTGGCCAACTGCGGGAAAGAGAACATCGCTGGAACTGCC
Organism: uncultured Prevotellaceae bacterium; assembly: GCA_902803455.1. Lineage (GTDB taxonomy): Bacteria > Bacteroidota > Bacteroidia > Bacteroidales > Bacteroidaceae > Prevotella. Next base: position 15,415 of record CADCQC010000356.1, on the reverse strand, counting down.
ATCGAGAGGTAGGCAGCTGCCACCGTACCTGTCATGGCGTAGCACATGGCCTTGCCCATGACGATGGTATAGGCTCCTCGGAAGTGAGGGTCGTCATCGGGGATGAGCTGACCGTTGCGATGACGCTCGCGGGCAGTACCGGCTGCCATGCCGATACCGAGGGCCATGGCCTGCTGTAGGAGAAGCATGAGCACGGCCGGCAAGACACAGGAGCCATAACCGCCTGAAGGGTTAAACATCGCCACATCACTGACGGCGAGTGGCTGGGCGGTGATGGCGTCCTCTCGCTTGATGAAGTTGCCGGCTTTTTTGATTTTTATGCCAGCACCAAGACGAGCTGCCTCCACCATGGCAGTCTGATAGACGGCCTTGTAGGCAAGCATGAGCGACATGTCGCAATAGACACTGATGACACCTTGTTCTCCACGACTGATACGGGTGGCGAAATCCGACGGGATGAGATAGATGCCCCTGACGAGTTGACGGCTGATGAGCGAGCGGGCCTCGTCGAGGTCTTGGGCGTAGTATTTCACTTGTACGTCGGGCGTAGCGTCGCAGTCGTTGATAAATTGGCGAGAAAGCACGGAATGTGACTGATTGACGACGGCCACAGGGGTCTCGTGCAGTGCCTCGTTGTTGTAAATCCACGAGTAGAGCAGCGGATAACCCAGCGGCACGATGACCAAGAACATCAGCACGCCTTCATCCTTGAAGACTTGCAGTATCTCCTGACGCCAGATATAGAGCACGTCGCTCAGGTGCTCCTTGTATTTACGGAATATAGACATAGTTGAGCAGTGCGTTTTTTACTTTACTAAGTACAAACCAAGGCAGCAGCGTGAAGGCCACGAGTGCCACAAGATTGAACCATACATCTATGACGGGGAAACCATTAAGTACCGTCGCCTGGTAGATCATCCAGTAGTGGCGCAGGGGGAACAGCCACGACATGGCCTGCAGGGGCGGGTCCATGCCTGCGACAGGGAATGCAGAACCGCACATCGAGATACTGAGCACAAACCACAAAGAACTGATACTCATCGACATACGTAATGAAGGCATCAGGCCGAAGGCAAAAATGCCGAAGCCAAGAGAGGAGGCTACCTGCAATAGACTAAGCCGCACCAGACTCCATACACCACCGAGCTGTGGGAAATGAAGCACGTCGAAGACATAATATTGGTAGATGGTTATCACAAGGAGGAAAGCCAGCGCGTGAATAAGGTATTTGCCGAGGATGGCCACAAAGATGTTGCCGCCGGCAAGCGAAAGCCATTCCTTGCCCGTGTCGAACTTCAGTTCCATGCCGAGGGCATAGGCCGATAGCAGTGCCATAAACAGCATGAGGATGCCGGGTACAAAGACGGTGGTCAACGTATAATTATAGCTGCCTTCGGGGTTGGCTATCATGTGGGCGTCAATGGTCACGGGCTGAAGCGCAGCCTTGATTTGTCCTGGCGTGGCTCCCTTCGCACTGAGCATAGCTTGCCCTACTGCCGCTGAGCCAAGCATACCGATGGTCTTCAAATCCTTCGATACCATCGAACCGGCAGTCATACACGTCATCGTGTAGTAGTACGATATTTTTGGCTGTCTACCTGCCAAGAGTTTCGATGCTGTGCCCTTCGGGATGTAGAGGTAGGCGAACACTTTGCCTTCCTGCATGGCATTGCGGGCTTCGGTAGGCGACGCGAAATGATACACCACGCGGGAATTCTGCATGGCATCGAGATTGCGGATGAGGCCGCGCGACGTGGCACTGTTGTCGTGGTCCACTACCCCGATCGGCAGGTCCTGTGGCAATCCCTCGTCGAGCATCGTGGTGAAGAACAGCACAACCAACAGCGGAAACACAAACATGCAGAAGCCATAAATATGGTTCTTCCGCACGATGATGTTGATCTCGCGCAGCATGATGCATCCGATTTGAGAAAGATATTTCATTGGCAAATCACTTCTTCAAGATGACCGACATGCCAGGACGGACGCCCTCTATCTTCTCCGTGGGGCGTGCCTTCACCTCAAACGTCTTTTGGTCGTATTGCCCGCTGGCCTTCGTGGCTTTCCATACAGCAAACGAACCCTTGTCTTTCATGTGGTAGACTTTCATTTTCGTCTCTTTCTCAAGTGCGGGGATCTCTACCGTGATTTCGGTGTCTACCTGCACTCCCTTCAACTGGTCCTCGCGGATGTTGAAAGTGGCCCACATATCGTCCATCATGGCGATGGACATGATGGGGGTGCCGGTACCGACAAGTTCACCCACTTTCGGATAGACATCGGTCACCTCGCCTGCCATCTGAGCCACTTGGACGGTCTCACGCATATAGCTCCTCACTTCCTGCACGGCGCCACGGGCCTGGCCGACGGTGGCTGATGCGGCACGGCGCTCCTCGGCGCGGACTCCGTTCAGGGCCATGTCATACTGGCTCTGTGCGGCCTTCACCTGAGCTTGGGATGACTTGTACAACGCCTCGGCCTCATCGAATTTTTGAGCGCTGATCACTTCTTCTTCGAAGAGCACCTTCATGCGGTTGTATGACTTTTCGGCGATCTCCAGTCCGGCCTTGGCTTGTTGCAGCAGTTGGAAAGCGGCTTGCACCTGCTCCTTGCGGGCTCCGTTTTGTGCCATCTGCTCCAGGGCTGAGGCGGCATCGACTGCACTCCGTGCCTGCGCCATCTTGGCCTCCACCTCCGGGGCCTCGATGATGGCCAGCGTGTCGCCGGCTCTCACCATATCGCCTTCCTTTGCCCGAAGTTGGAGAATACGTCCGGGCACCTTGCCCGACACGCGGTATTCCTCTACTTCCATTTCTCCTTGGATGATTTCAGGGTCACGGCCCAAAGTCAGGAAACCGATGAGTGCCACGATTAACACTACTGCTGAGAAACCGAGGATGGCCAGCAGGATATTGGTGTGCTGTTTTTTTGCTTTGTCTGACATAATAGTATCCGTTATTTCGTTGTTGTTTTCTTTTTTTGATGTGCCGAGATGTTGATATTTCGATCAAACGATATATGATATCTCGATATGAAGTTTTAATGGAGGGTACCGAGGGCTTTTTGCAATTCCACCTGCGAGAGTTTCACACCGATTTCAGCATCGATTTTCTGGGTCTGTGCTTGGTTCCATGCCGTCTGGGCTTCCATGACGGTGGTGTAAGAGGCGGTTCCCTCCTTGAAGGCGAGATTCGCCATACGCAGGTTCTCATCGGCATTGGCTACGTTGGACAGTGCCATCGTGAGCTTCTTCTGGGCTTCCTTCACCTTGAAGTTGCTCTGTCTCACTTGCAGGTTGATCAGTTCACGGGCGTCATCCAACTCCAAATTGGCGATCACAGTGGCACCCTTCGAGGCGTTCACCTTGTATTTGACGTCGCCCCAGTTCCAGATGGGTACACGAAACATGACGCCTAAGTTGAAGAATCCGCCAAACTTCTTTTCAAACCCATTGAAGGTATTCGGATTGCTGAAGACATATCCACCCGTCACCAGCACTTGCGGCCGATTCCCTGCCTTCAGTAAATTGGTAGTCTGCATGCTGAGGTCGACGGTATTTTGCAGCACCTTCAGTTCAGGACGGTTGGCCATCGCCACCTGGGCATTCTCTGCTTCTGACACAATCCCTATACCTTCGATGGACTTGGCGTCCTCGTCTGCCAACTTGATTTGCTCATCTTCTGGCAATCCGCACAACTGGCACAGCAGCATCTTCGATAGTTCCAGACCGTCAGAGACCTGTGTCAGAGCCATCTCGGCTTCGTTCACCCTGACGCTGACGCTCAGACCGTCGCCTTTCGTGGCTACGCCCTGGTCAATCATCTTCTGCACATCGCTTTTCAGTTTGCGCACCAATGTCACAAAACTCTCGGCCAGCATCTGCTTATGCCGTAGCGACACCACCTGCCAGTAGGCTTGGTCTATTTTATATAATGTGTTCTGCCGATTCATTTCCAGCGAATTGGCTGCCATCTCCACGTTGATGTCCGCGATCTTGTTGCCTGCCTCGATGGCTCCACCCATATACACTGGTTGTGTCACCATCACTGCTCCGGCAAACATGTTGCGTGTGTCTGTCCGCAGGGCGTTTACCAGCCCTTGACCCGTTTGATCGAGAACACCTGCAAACTGAGCCATATCCTGGGCTATTTTCGCCTGCGCTGCTGTGGGTAACTGTGAGGCGAGGGTTCCAAAGGTGTTTGCCAGACTCGATGCCGTGTTCGTACCAAGGTTATTAAGTGCGTCTTTCTTGTCGTCATTGAGTATCGAGATTTCCCTGCTCATCCACATGTATCCACCCAAGGCGTTGACGCGTGGCAGATTCTTGGTGCGGGCCGACTTCTGAAGGTCGGCATTCACCTCTTGCTTCACCTTTGCCACGCTCATTTGTTTATTGTTCCTCAGTGCCATCGACCGGCAACTGTCGAGCGTCAGCACCCTTTGGGCATAGCTGTTCATTGACAAAAGCACTAATAGCACGAGCGACATCGCGCGTGCCATCGTTGTCCTTATCTTTCTTGTCTTGTTCATTGTTAAAACATTAAACCTATTTAATTATTTTTATTTGTATTCTTCACCAAACATCATGCACATGATGATAACACTATGCTCACATTAGAACTCATATCCGAGATTCAGGAAGAAGTATGCCTTCTTGGTGTGGTTGCTGTAGCCAAAGGCCGCACCGACAGGACCGAACATGGTGTTGTAGTAATAGGCGGCTTGGACACCGATCATGGTTCGGCTGTCCAAAAGGTCCTTGACCTGGTTGGCCTGCTGAGCGCCAGCCACACTGAGCAATATGTAGTTGTTGGTGCTGATGCGCTGTTGTGCCTGCAACTGGGCGGCCACAATGTGGTGGTCGACATACTCCATGTTGCCGATGCCGGCGAAGGGCATCTGCTGCTCTACATAGTGGCCGAACCATTCACTGCCCACGGTATTGCCGAAAACAGGGGGGATGAACGAACCGAAAAGCAATCGGCCATAGAGCATGGGCTGAAGCGTGAAACGTTCGCCGAAAGTGAAGGAGAAGCGCCAGTCGGCACTCACATCGCTCATACCTGTCCTCTTGTCAAGTAGGGTTCCATCGGCTCCTCGCTCGTTTAGTTCGGCGAAGTTGTTGGTCACATACGCATACTCTGCATTGAAACGCGTACCGCGGGTGGGGAAGTACCAGTTGTCCTCGCTGTTGTAGTTCAGTCGGGCACGGTAACTGATGAAGTGCTCATTTTTGAGCGTCACCCGAGGTGAATCTTCCGATCCGAGCTTGTTGCGGTAGTGCATGAAATCCCAGCGTAGCCCGAATTGGAGATTAAAGTTCTTCATATTGAAGTTGATGGGGATAAACTCTCCTTGAAACTGATTGTAAAGGATCGTGTAGGCCAAGTCTCCTTTCATATAGATGTCTACGTCGTTGCGACTGAACTCATAAGAGAGCGTTGGGCGGGTGAAGCTACGCGGGTGGATGGTCAGTTCGGCTCGTGTCTTCAGGCGCTTACCCAACCTCAACGTGATATCAGTATTCACTGGGATGGCTGTCTTGAACGGGATGTCGAGCCCCAACTGTACGGCAGCATATTCCTCGTTATCATATCTCATGCCGGCATGTAACTGTACCGATTTGCGGTTGCCTGCAGAGAGGATGACGTGCACGGCATCGCCATCTGGCACCAGTTGGCATTCCGCTGTCTGATAGAATAGATCGACGCGCATCGACGTGGTGAGCGCTTGCTCCAGTTTGGCGTCAATACTATCGTGACCTTCTTTCTTGTTCAGGTGGAATTTTTGGCGGAGAAACCGCTCGGCCTGCGGTGTCATGTTCTCAAAGGTATAGCTCAAGACGCGCTGTTTCTCGGTCATCACCTTTGGGCGTAGCGGTTGTAAGATGTGGGGGTGGAACGATTCGTCGATGCCGATGCGCTGTTTCAGGGCAATGATGTCGTCCCAATGGCGCATGGCCAACTCTTCGCCGCGACGGATCAACGTGTCGATGGCGGCCTGAGAGAAACTGGCCGAACCATAGCCTTTGGTATCTACTTGCAGGTGGAGGTCGGTGATGGCGAGGTTCTCGTCATACTTGTTCTTACAGTTCACATCGATGATCTGGCTGAGGATGCTCATCGTACCACCCATGTCCTCTGCCACTTTCGGGGCGCCCTGCACGGTGACGCCGATAATGATGTCGGCACCCATCTCGCGGGCGATGTCTGCCGGGTAGTTGTTCTTCAGACCACCATCCACCAGCACCTTACTGCCTATCCTCACCGGCGAGAAGGCGGCGGGGATGGCCATTGAGGCGCGCATGGCCTGGGGCAGTCGTCCGCTGTGGAAGTCCACCTCGCTGTTGTCGATGATGTTCGTCGCCACACAGGCAAACGGGATGCGAAGGTCACGGGTGAAGTCGAGTGAGTCGGTGTAGCCTGTGCATAACTGCTGAAACAGTTCTGCCAAATTCTTGCCTTTGATGAAGCCGCCGGCATTCATGTCGCGCTTGCCGATGGTCAATCCGGTGGAGAAAAAGTAGGTGTTCTGCTTCTGTCGGTCACTGAGACTCTGGCGACGCAGGTCTTCCTTGTCGGTGATGACATAACCCCAGTCCTGCACACGCACCATCGAGTCGAGGGAGTTGGCGTTGTAGCCGATGGCGTAAAGGCCGCCGATGATACTGCCCATCGATGTGCCGGTAACGATATCGACGGGAATGCCCGCCTTTTCCAACACTTTCAGCACACCAATGTGCGCCATACCTTTTGCACCGCCACCACTGAGTACGATGGCCACCTTTTTCCTGCCGACTGCCGTACTGTCAGTCTGTGCTCTCGTTGCACCACACATCAGCACTGCAGCCAGTATCCAGATGATTTTCTTCATACTATTTTAGGGTTGCAATTCTTTACTTTTTTCCACATTCATTTTCACAAAAATCAGCTTTCACGATGCACGATGGTCGGACTGGCCTGATGAGTGGCCAAGACAAGGACTTCGGCTATCTGCACATGGCTGGGAGCGGATGCGGCGAAGAATGCCACGTCGGCGATGTCGTCGCCGCAGAGCGGTTTGACGCCCTGATAGACCTTGTCGGCTCGTGCTTTGTCGCCATGAAAACGGGTGATGCTGAAATTGGTCTCCACCAGTCCGGGCTTGATGTTGGTCACACGCAGGGGCGTGTGGGCCACGTCTATGCGCAAACCGTCGGTGATGGCTTTCACGGCCGCCTTTGTGGCGCAATAGACATTGCCGCCGGCATAGGCTGCATCACCGGCCACACTGCCGATATTGATGACATGACCTTGTTGGCGCTCCACCATCATCGGGACGATGAGCCGTGTCATGGTGAGCAATCCCTTGATGTTGGTGTCGATCATGGTGTCCCATTCGTCCATGTCACCCATGTATTCTTTCTCCTGTCCCAATGCCAGTCCGGCGTTGTTGATGAGCACATCCACCTGTCTCCATTTCCCTGTCAGTGAGTCGACGGCCTGCTGGCAGGCGTTCCTGTCGCGCACGTCATATTGAAGCACACAAACCTCGGCTCCCATCTGCTGAATGGTTTCTTTCACTTCCTGTAGCCGTTGCTGCTGGCGTCCTGTGATGATGACATCATACCCTCCTTGGGCAAATCTGCGGGCGCAAGCCTCGCCTATACCGCTTGTCGCTCCTGTAACCAAAACAATTTTCTTCTCCATAATATAGTATATAATATTCTATATATTAGGTATATCTTGAGTGTGGCATGTCAAATATGGGCAAAAATGTTCTCCTCATCGGTTGCCTGTATATTGACGTAGCGAAGATAGTATAAAAAAATGAATTTGAGAAATAAAATCGTGAAATCTGTCTTTTTTTGCCGATATGACGCAGAATCAGTCAAAAAATGCTATATTTGTTTCGAGATTTTGAATGTTTCTTGACAAAGAAAGTAAAAAACGTCGTTTCTTATGAGTAAGACTGCTGTGATCGGTGGAGGAGCAGCCGGATTTTTTCTGGCTATCAACCTCAAAGAACAATGTCCGGAAATGGAAGTAGACCTCTTTGAGCGCGCCAATCAGGTATTGGCGAAGGTGGCTGTCTCGGGGGGCGGACGATGCAACTGCACCAACACTTTTGAGGGGGTGACCGATTTGAAGACCGTCTATCCACGGGGGCACCGACTGATGAAGCGGCTTTTCAATGTTTTTGATTACCGTGACGCCTTTGCCTGGTTTGAGCGGCATGGCGTGCCACTGACCATACAGGATGATCATTGTGTCTTTCCCGCAGCCCAGGATTCAAAGGCGATCATCGACTGTATGATGCGCCTGACTCATCAATATGGTATCCGCGTCCACCTTCATCACCCCATCCGTTCCATGGAGGAGGTCAGCGACTATGATTTCGTAGCCGTGACCACTGGAGGTTCACTGCGCGGCAGCAATCTGTCGTGGCTACAGGACTTGGGGCATCCTATCGTGGAACCTGTGCCGTCGCTCTTCTCACTCAGCATCGCAGATGCATCATTGAAACAGTTGATGGGGACTGTTGTCGAGAATACCATCGTGCAGATAGAAGGTGCCAAATGGCATGCCTCTGGACCCTTGCTCGTCACCCATTGGGGACTTAGCGGACCGGCTATTCTGAAACTGTCGAGTCATGCGGCAAGATATCTGTATGACTGTCATTACAAGACCATTCTTCATGTGAATTGGACCGGGCTGAGAGAGAACGATGTCAGAGAGGTATTGGCTGGTGCCGCTGTCTTGCACCGGCAGAAATTGCTGGTCAACCACTGTCCTGTCGGACTACCACAACGACTTTGGCACTACCTCGTGGGAAAAACACTTGGTGAAAAAACGCTGGGTGAACAGACGAACTTGCGATGGGCGGATATCGGTAAAAAAGGGCTTAATCAACTGACCAATACCCTGGTCAATGACACCATCAACATCAGTGGCAGGGCTCCTTTTAGAGATGAGTTCGTCACTTGTGGAGGAGTCGCTTTGCAAGGTGTCCAACCCACTACGATGGAGAGCCGGCTGCGCCCTGGGCTCTTCTTCGCAGGCGAGGTGCTTGACATTGATGGCGTCACAGGAGGATTCAATTTCCAGGCGGCATGGAGCACGGCTTATGTGGCTGTTTTGGGTATCTTGTCGAAGAAAATGGGCCATTTGGGAGGTTGAAATGTGAAAAATTGTTTAAATTTTATAATATTCCATCTGCGGTTGCTCATTTTTATTTAATTTTAGCGTTCAAAAGGTCTAAAAAAGATAGAAAAACGATTGAACAACAATAACGACTACAATTTATCAAAACGAAACTTATGAGGACTTTTACTAAAACAATGATGCTTCTGGTAGCTATGCTGCTTGGAGTTACGACGAATGTTTCCGCTGATCCGGATCTGAACGATTATACCTTGGTCAGATCAGTGGAATGGGGTGGCGACGTGGATGTGGCCATCTCTTCAACTGCATTGAAGATAACGGCTTATGAGACAGGTAATGCTAAACAGCAGGCTATTTTCCCTGCTACCGCTCCAGAGGATGCTGTGGGTTGGGTCGCTGTTCAGGCTGTTAGAGGTAGTGGCACAAAAGGTTGGCAGAACCTTTCCGGAAAAGGGTTGTATTCCTACAATGCATCACGTTCTGGTGCAGTCTATGGTGATGACCTCACTACCGGTTGGCTGGTGATTTTCGAGTGCACACAAGATGCTTCCAAAGTGATGACATTGATAAATGGAGGTAGTAATCCCGACGGCCCCTTCTCTTTTATTCAGAGTGATGATAAAAAATCCTATATCTGCACCATCACTGGCGAAAAAGATGCTTATGTGGGATTCTGCGGTTCAAAGAGTGCTGGATACATCAAGCGCATCTCCGTCTATAAACCCAACAAGGAACAGGTGGTGGCTTCCTATACCGTGAAATATGTGGATACTGATGGCAACGAACTGAAAAACGCCGTCACCTATAATGGCATCGCTGGCAATATCGTCGCTCTGACGGGTGCCGACAAGGCCAATATCAAGGTGGAGGATACCTATTATCTCTATGATCATGATGATGCGGCAGACAATCCTATCGCCGAAGATGGCAGCACAGTCATCACGGTGGTGTTCCGTCAAGCCAATAATTTCAACTATTTCGTCACAGAGAGGGCGGGTGATATCGTCTTCCGTACCACTGGCGGAACCAACTATGAGTCGGCTAAAGTGACGAGCCCTTATCGCAGATACAATACGAAAGATGGTATTCTCTACAGAAAGGATGCTATCAGTAAGGAATACAATTACTACTTCACGCTTGCCAGCGACAACCAACAGGAATTTGTAGATTACACAGCACTTGACATCAACAATGTGGTCTTCCTCAGTGAGGGAGAGGACATCAAGGGGATGACTATCTGCAACTCTGCCAATACGGGCATCCGCAGTTCCAATTCTTCCTCTGGCTTCCCGAAAGATGGTGACGTGGCTATCGCCACACTCACACCGGGTACCTATAAAATTGTGGCAACCATCTATGATGCCAGCAAGAGTCCTGACAGCCATTGGATCTTCAAGGCTGGGGAGACAGAAGTGGCCGACCTCCACTGTACTACGGTCAACATCCAGGAACTGACTTCTGGTGAGTTCACACTGACTGAGAATACCACCATCTATCTGGCTCAGGGTGGTTCCAATACCATGGGTCTTGATGTGGTCTACATCACTGGTGACGGAGCCGTTGTGGAAGAGCCGGTCATAGAGACCATCGCCTTTGAGATCAAGGATTCAGAAGGATATGCCACTTACTTCAACAGCCAGAAGGCGTTTAAGATGCCTGAGGGAGTGAAAGGTGGTATCGTCAAGGCTGCTGAAGGCCAGAAGGCTGTCGTCGACTTTGTCTATGAAGCCGGTGATGTGGTGCCTGCTGCCTCTCCCATCATCCTGCTCGGTGAACAGAAGGCTTACGATGCTGAGATAGTGGAAAGCACTGAGACACCTATTGCAGACAATCTGCTCAGAGGATATGATGAGGCAACGGAAAAACAGGCCGACAACGACGATTTCTATTTTTATAAATTATCTCGCTCCACTGTCAATGGGGAGAAGAAACTGGGCTTCTTCTGGTTCTCAGCAGATGGACATACCAATGGGAGTGAGCCCAACAAGGCATATCTCTGCCTGCCAGCAAGTCAAGGAGCTGGTTATATGATTCTGTTTGATGAATCTACGGGTATTGAGACAGCACAACAGGTGAAGAGCGACAATGGTGCGATATATACCCTTACAGGTATCCGTGTGAACGGCAGCCAGGTTGTCAAGGGCATTTATATTCAAAACGGAAGGACATTTATTGTTAAATAAAAACTTAAAAAATTATGGACACTTATGTAAAACCTGTCATTGGGTTAAAAGACATCTCATCAGAGAATTTACTGGATGAACCCATCAGCATGTATGATGGTGATGGTGAAGGCGATCAACTGGATAACGTCAATCCTTTTGATCAAGCAAATGACCAACAGATTAAAGTCAAGAATGTTTGGCAAAGTGAGTCAGACTAGGGATTTTTGAGTTCCCTGTTAAAATGAGGTCGTCCTATTAGGGCGACCTCATTTTGTATCACTATTTTCATCATTTGTAGCATCATCGCCTCATGTTACATTATCATAAACGCCCTGTTATTTTTTATTTGCTCCTTTTGTAAAAAAAGTTGTATTTTTGCCCTATCATCCATGTTTTAAAATCATGAACATAAAAACGTTATCTTTACTACTGATGATGGGGGTGCCCGCCACCATTTGGGCACAGCGGCCGGCCGTGTCGAAGACATCGGCCAAGAATCCCATCATTGCAGGGCAGTTCACTGCCGATCCCACTGCACGTGTGTTTGATGGCAAGGTCTATCTCTATCCCTCGCACGACATCCCAGCACCTCCGGGACAGCGGCAAGACTGGTTCTGCATGGCCGACTATCATGTGTTCTCATCGGACAATCTTGTTGACTGGAAAGACCACGGGGTCATCGTCACTCAAAACAAGGTTCCATGGGTTAGACCCGATTCCTATTCCATGTGGGCACCCGACTGTGTCTGCAAGAATGGAAAGTATTACTTCTATTTCCCCTCCGCTCCCAACGGTGGTCAAAGGGGATTTGCCATCGGTGTGGCTGTGGCTGACAGACCAGAGGGGCCTTTTATATGCGAGAAAGAGCCGATTCCTGGCGTCAACGGCATCGATCCATGCGTGCTGATGGATGATGACGGCAAACAATACATCTACTGGTCGGGAATGGGCATCAGAGGCGCACAACTCCAAGACAACATGCGTCAGCTTGCCGGACAGTCGAAAGTCATGGAAGGACTGCCGGAAGGTTTCAAGGAAGGACCCTTCGCTTTCAAGAGAAATGGCAAATATTATCTCACATTCCCCTGGGTGAGAAAGGAAAACGGCACAGAGACCTTGGCTTACGCCATGTCGGACAATCCTCTCGGACCGTTTGAATTTAAAGGCATTTTCATGGCTGAATCTCCTACAGGATGCTGGACCAACCATCATTCCTTCGTGGAATTCAAGGGCCAGTGGTATCTCTTCTATCACCACAACGACTATTCACCCAGCATGGACAAGCGCCGCAGTGCACGAATCGACAAAGTCACCTTCAATGCTGACGGCACCATCAAAGAGATCTTCCCCACATTGCATGGAGTGGGCATCACTGATGCGACAGCAAGAATTGATGTCGACAGATACAGTGAGGCCAGCAGTGGCGTGACAGCGCAGTTGCTTGACACCCTTGACACCTTCAGAGGATGGGAGGTGAGATTGCCTGGAAAAGGCAGTTGGCTGAGGTACGACGACGTGGACTTCGGGAGCTTGGGCAATGCTTACCTGACAGCCAGTGTCAAGGCTGAAGACAATTCAACCATCGTCATCAGGGAGAATGGACCTAAAGGTAAAATCATCGCCAAGTCGGACATTGTCTGCAAGAGACAGATGGGACAGAGAACCATCGACATGAGCGGACGGTGGACAGCCATCACCGCTATGCTCGACAATCTGCCAAAAGGTGTGGCCAACCTCTATATCACTTGTGAGGGCGCTCCCGTGAGCATCGATTGGATACAGTTCAAAAACCGTCCGAAATATTTTGACTATACTTCAGGCGTCGCATCGCGTCCCGATGAGCAGGGATTTATCCGCCATTGGCTTGTGCTGGAGCCTATCGACAAACCCAACAGGAGCAACACGGTTTTCACTGATTCTTACTTGCGTGAGAACCTCGGTCAGGAATATTATAAAGGACAGTTCACCCAACTTCCCAAAAACGGGCAGAAAGTGAAAGTGGGAAAACAGACCTTGCAGTGGCACGCTGTGGAGAGTGCCAATTACAACGTGAAACTTTTCAGATTGGCTGAAGAACTCAAAAAGCAGGTCTATGGCGTGCTCTTCCTCGCCACAACCATTATCGATGCGCCTGAGGACATCGAGAATGTCAGATTGGCCGTAGGATCCAATTCGGCTTCTCAATGGTGGCTCAACGGAGAAGAGGTACTGATGCTTTCTGGTGACCGGCGAATGGTGAAAGATGACGCGGCCTCCGGGCGTCTGACACTGAAGAAGGGGCGCAATATCCTTCGGGGCGCCATCATCAATGGACCGGGCATGAGCGATTTCTGCGTCAGATTCCTTGATGAGAAGGGCAGTCCTGTAACCAATATCACCATCAATGACAAATAAACCAATTGAGATATGAAAACAATGCATCATTTCCTGACTTTTGCTGCTACGGCAGTGGCAGTGGCTTTCTCACAGGCCACATTAGCACAGGTAGGACAGCCTTATATTCACGACCCTTCAACCATTGCTGAATGTGATGGGAAATACTATACCTTCGGTACTGGTGGAGGCGGACTGATCTCTGAGGACGGATGGTCATGGAAGGGGGGCGCAGAGCGACCTGGTGGAGGTGCGGCTCCCGACGTGCTGAAGATCGGAGACCGATACCTCGTCATTTATGGTGCCACCGGCGGTGGACTGGGTGGCGGCCACAACGGACGAATACTGACCATGTGGAACAAAACCCTTGATCCTAAATCACCCGACTTCAAATATTCAGAAGCCATAGAAGTGGCATCTTCTGATGGACTGGAGGACAACGACGCCATCGACCCCAGCCTCTTGCTGGATCCCACAACGGGAAGACTGTGGGTGTCGTATGGTACTTATTTCGGCAATATCCGTATGATTGAGATCGACCCGCAGACAGGTAAAAGAGTGGACGGCAACGTGCCTCTCGATATCGCCATCGACTGTGAGGCCACTGATCTGATCTATCGCGACGGATGGTATTATCTGCTCGGTACGCATGGCACATGCTGCGACGGTGTCAATTCCACCTACAATATCGTGGTGGGACGGTCAAGAACCGTCACCGGACCATATCTCGACAATGTGGGTCGTGACATGAAGGCTGGTGGTGGCAAAATGGTTATCGCTGCCGGCGACCGTGTCGTAGGACCGGGTCATTTCGGACGTACCATCATTGATGAGGGCGTAGAAGTGATGTCGTGCCACTATGAGGCTGATTTCGAGAAGAGTGGTAGAAGTGTGCTGGGCATCCGTCCGTTGTTATGGAAAAACGGATGGCCTGTGGCAGGCGACCGTTTCAAGGGGGGCACTTTCGAGATTGAGTCGGAGAGAAGAGGCTATGCCTTGGAACTGGCTGTGGATTTCGTGCGTATGAATCAGGACCGGCAGGGTTGGTGGAGAGCAGATCCCAGCACACCTGTCAAACCGATTGCCAATCAGCAACTGTCGGATGTGATCAACACTTGGCCTGCTGGAGAGATCCCCGCTAGAATAGGTGATTATATGTTCCGTCCACATCAGAGATGGACCGTGACACCTGTTGATGAGGCTGGCGGTTATCTGGGTGGCCCATATTTCAAAATCACCATTGAGGGCACGCAGCGTGCGCTCGCTGCCACACAACAGTTGGAAGTGACTACCGTTCCGGAGTTCACTGGTGCTCCCGAACAGCTCTGGAGAATAGAGCAGTTGATCGACGGCACATTCCGTATCCTTCCTAAGAGCATTCCCGGTCGTGAAGGGGTCAATACGAAGTATGTGCTCTATTCCATCGGTGACAGTACGCCCACTTTGGAGGTCTACGACTTCAACAGCGACAACTCAAAATGGAATTTCCGCAATCATTAATTATGATCGATAGTGATAGACTATGATCGATAGTGATTGCGCGATGGATGCTAGGTAGATGGATACCCCATCTGATTCTCATCCGCTATCGGCATCATATTTATACAATTTACAAGAAGAGGATGCTTCTCAAAAGGAGCATCCTCTTCTTATGTGTGTCGGGCATGACACTAACCTAACTGGTTAAAATCCAGTCGCGGGTATTTACCGCCAAGCGAAGCGAAAGACAAGTTG
>CADCQC010000355.1 GCA_902803455.1 uncultured Prevotellaceae bacterium | reverse complement strand
GCTTGAGAAGGATTTTTCCACATAACTGAAATCATCATTAAATATCAATATCACCTATATGGATTACAAAAAATCAAAAGCACCGGTCGACACCGTTACACGCGACATCATGGATCTTTGTGTCGATACTGGCAATATTTATGAGAGCGTGGCTATCATAGCTAAAAGAGCTAATCAGATCTCTATGGAGATCAAACAAGATCTCAGCAAGAAACTGCAGGAGTTTGCTGCCTATAATGATACTCTCGAGGAAGTATTCGAGAACAGGGAACAGATAGAAATCTCGCGTTATTACGAGAAACTTCCCAAGCCCACTCTTCTCGCTACTCAGGAGTTCATTGAGGGTAATGTGTTCTGGCGTGATCCGTCAAAAGATCAGTAAGCATGTTGCAGCGAATACAGACCGTTTACCTGTTGCTGGCATTGGTGGTCACCATCACATGCCTCTGTCTGCCCATCGGATTCTTTTATCCTGAAGGGATGGGGGGAGATGTGGAGATGTACAACATGTGTGCTGTCGGACAAGAAGAGGGCCTGTCTTTTATCGTATGGCCGCTCTTTGCTCTTTTGCTGCTTACCTGTCCGATCAATCTTTTCACCATCTTCCTCTACAACAAGCGTCCTTTGCAGGCTTCTCTCTGCATGCTCAATATCGTGTTGATATGCTTGTGGATCGCCGCTTATTGCTATTATGTCTTCTGTGATGTGATCAGTCATGGTGGCATGGGATTTAAACCTGCTTTTGCCACATGGCTTCCGTTAGTGGCCATTATCTTCTATCTCTTGGCTCGGCGGGGTATTATCAGTGATGAGAAGTTGGTCAGAAGCACTGACCGCATCCGATAAGGGCAGAATTAATAGATCACACCATCCATCAATCGCATACTCACAAAAGGATTTTTAAGGTCCTTAAGGTCTGCTAAGACTTTAAGGACCTTAAATTTTTATTTACCCTGAGGTTTTATAAGGTATTAAAACCTTCTCATGCCATAAGGATACTGATAGATGCCTGATGGGGATTCCGTGAAAAAATTTGATGATATTTTTCTCACTTTCAATTTAAATGGCTATATTTGCCATTTGAGACCGTATGGCATCAATCATGGCATTTTTTGTTTCCTTAATCAAATAATTTTAATTCTTTTACCATGTTGGAAAAAATCTTTTCACCAGAAACTTACTCGATGCTCGGACAGTGGGCACTGAGTTTTGGCAAGAATCTCCTTGTAGCGATTGTCGTCTACCTTGTGGGAAAATCCATCATCAAATGGATTATCAAAGTCATTAAGAAAATGCTCAAGAAGAGCAATGTTGATCCTTCTCTCTATTCGTTCCTGACCAGTATCGTCAACGTGGTGCTCTGGTTGCTCTTGGCCATCGTCGTTATTTCCATCCTTGGCATAGAGACCTCTTCGTTCATCGCCCTCTTTGCTTCTGCTGGCGTGGCGATTGGCTTAGCGTTGAGCGGTACACTGCAAAATTTTGCAGGTGGCGTGATGATCTTGCTTTTCAAACCGTTCAAGGTGGGTGACTATATCGAGGCACAGGGCTTCCAAGGTACGGTCAAGGAAATTCAGATCTTCAACACCATCATCCGTACCAATGATGCACAGACCATCATCATTCCCAACGGTGGGCTCTCTACTGGCAGCCTGAAGAATTACTCTACGGAGAAATATCGCCGTGTAGACCTCGACTTCCATTTTGCCTATGGTGGAGATCTTGATGAAGTGAAGAAGTCTATCCGTGAGATTCAGGCACAAAGCCCGCTGATCATCCAAGGACCTGTAGAGGATTCCGAGGTGGTGGCTGAGCCATGGGTCGGACTGACAGAACTGGCTGAGAAGGGTGTCGTCGTCAACACGCGTACTTGGTGTAAGGGTGCTGATTACTGGACGGTCTATTTCTATATGAACGAGACGGTCTATCAGCAACTCAAAGAGAAGGGATTCATGTTCCCGTGCAAGCGGATGGATGTCAATATCCTCGGCAAATAATCTTCGCTGTCAGAGAATCCGATGTTGCTGCTTATGACGATATCAGCAGACAGCACGATACAAAAACGCAGGCTCCTCGATCGGGAGCCTGCGTCATCATTTCTCTTTTCTATGCTTTTTAACCGCAATTATTTGCCAAGTGCGCCCTTCAGTTTGTCAGCAGCAGCGTCAACAGCCTCAGCAGCCTTGTCAGCAGCAGCGTCCTTCACTTCAGCAGCCTTGTCAGCAGCAGCCTGAGCAGCGTCGCCAGCAGCGTCCTTCACTGCGTCAACAGCACCCTCAGCAGCGTCTTTTGCACCCTCGGCAGCGTCTTTCACAGCTTCGCCAGCAGCCTCAACAGCCTCATCAGCAGCAGCAGCCACATCGGGAACCTCAATCTCGGGCAGGCTGTTCACAGCGTCGATAACAGTAGCAACAGCACCTGTTCCGGCAAATGCCTTGATCTTCTCTGCATTCTCTTTCAGAAGTGCTTGAAGGCTGGCCAGATACTCCTTAGCCTTGGCAGCGTCGATGCCCTTCAGTTGGTCAATCTTGCTCTGTGCTTCGGTCAGAAGAGTGGAAAGTGTGGTGCTGTCAGCAGCCTCGATGACGGTCTTGATAGAGTCGATTCCAACGAGTTCTACCTCAGGAGCGGGCTCTGTCTCAGGTGCAGCAGGTGCAGCGGGCTTATCTGTACAAGCGGTAAAAGTCATGGCAACAGCGGCCATAGCAACGAAAAATAATTTCTTCATTTTTTGAATGATTTAGTAAAACAATATTGAATAAAATTCTCGGCGCAAATGTAGATATAATCTTCTAAAGATGTTACTTTTGTTTGAATTATTTAACTTAAAAATATTTTCGTTAAACTATCACATTCTTACTCTTGGAGTACAAAATAAAGTCCCGCCACCTTAAATATATAATAAGGTGGCGGGACAATGATTAGTATTTAGACAGAGCTGAGATTATGCCTCTTCGCTCCAGTCTTCTTGAGTCTTGCGGATGTAGGTCTTATAACGGATCTGAGCCATACGTTGTGCCTCGGCAAACAACTCTTCAGCTTCGTTAGGATAAGCCTTCTTCACTGACAGATAGCGTACCTCGCCCATGAGGAAGTCGTGGAATTTGCTCCAGTCGGGCTCCTTCGAGTCGAGTGAGAACGGATTCTTGCCTTCTTCGATCAGTGCGGGGTTGAAGCGCCAGAGATGCCAGTAGCCACACTCCACAGCCTTCTTCTCCTCTGCCTGGCTCTTGCCCATGCCGCCCTTGGCCTTCAGACCATGGTTGATACATGGAGCATAAGCGATGATCACTGAAGGACCATGCCATGCCTCTGCCTCGCGGATGGCTTTCAGACACTGGGCGTGATCAGCACCCATGGCAATCTGTGCTACATACACATAACCATAGGTGGTAGCAATCATACCAAGGTCTTTCTTGCGGATGCGCTTACCTTGAGCAGCAAACTGTGCGATGGCACCAAGTGGTGTGGCCTTTGAGGCCTGACCGCCAGTGTTGGAGTATACCTCTGTGTCGAGCACCAGAATGTTGACGTCCTCACCGGTAGCGATCACGTGGTCAAGACCACCGTAGCCGATATCGTAAGAAGCACCGTCACCACCAACGATCCATTGTGAGCGTTTCACCAGGTAGTGCTCCAATGTCTGCAACTCCTTGCAATGTTCGCAACCTGCCTCTGCACCGCCAGCGATAAATGGCTTGATGAGAGCGGCCAGACGCTTGGTCTCTGCTGCATCCTCACGCTTGGCAATCCATTCCTCGGCCAATGCCTTGAACTCTGCAGGGCAATTCTCATTGGAGGTAGCCTCACCAAGCAACTTGGCAACGCGCTCCTTCATCTTCTTGTTACCGAGGGCCATACCAAGACCAAACTCGCAGAAGTCCTCGAAGAGGGAGTTGTTGAACACAGGACCCTGACCCTTCTCGTTCTTGGTGTAAGGTGTCGATGGGATAGAGGCGGAGTAGATGGATGAACAACCAGTAGCGTTGGCTACCATCTCACGGTCACCGAAGAGTTGGGAGATGAGCTTCACGTATGGAGTCTCACCACAACCAGAGCAAGCGCCGGAGAACTCAAACAGCGGTTGAGCAAACTGTGAGTTCTTCACATTGCTGGTGATGTCCACCAGGTCTTGCTTTGACTTCACGTTCTTCACACAATATTCCCAGTTCTTGGCCTCTGCCTTCATCACCTCGCTGTCGGGGTTGAATGGAACCATCGTGAGAGCCTTGCCCAATTTCGGGTTGCCCGGGCAGATGTCGGCACAGTTGCCGCATCCCAGACAGTCGAGCACGGATACCTGGATGGCGAAATGCATGCCCTTCATGGTCTTCGGGGCCTTCATCTCAATGGTCTTGCCTGCATAACCTGCCAACTCCTCATCGGTCAGAACGAACGGACGGATGGCTGCGTGAGGACAGATGTATGCACACTGGTTACACTGGATACAGTTGTCGAGGTTCCAAGCGGGGACAAATGCCTCCACGCCACGCTTCTCGTAAGCAGAAGTACCTACTTCCCATGAACCATCAGTGGTACCAAACTTGGTGAAACTGCTGACGGGGAGAAGGTCGCCGGCTTGTGCGTTGATGGGGCGTACCACTTCCTTGACGAAGGCGGGAGCGTCGTCCTCAACCACAGCGTCATCTGGCAGGTTGGCCCATGCGGGATCAATCACAAACTCCTTGTACTCACCACCACGGTCAACGGCGGCGTAGTTCTTGTTCACCACGTCCTCACCTTTCGAACCGTATGATTTAACGATGAATTTCTTCATCTGCTCCACGGCCAATTCCTCGGGAATCACCTGAGTGATACGGAAGAAGGCTGACTGGAGAATAGTGTTGGTACGGTTGCCAAGACCGATCTCCTGAGCAATCTTTGTCGCATTGATGGTGTAAACGGTGATGTTGTTCTCTGCAAAGTAACGCTTCACCTTGTTGGGCATGAAGTGTGCCAGTTCCTCTCCCTCAAAAATCGTGTTGAGAAGGAAGGTGCCGTTCTTCTGAAGACCACGGGTCACGTCATACATATGGAGATATGCTTGCACATGGCATGCCACAAAATTGGGAGTGGTCACCAGATAGGTGGAACGGATGGGCTCGTCGCCGAAACGCAGGTGTGAGCAGGTAAAGCCTCCTGACTTCTTGGAGTCGTAGGAGAAATATGCCTGGCAATATTTATCAGTGTTGTCACCGATAATCTTCACAGAGTTCTTGTTGGCACCGACAGTACCATCTGCACCCAGTCCGTAGAACTTGGCCTGGAACATGCTCTTTCCACCAAGGGCCAGTTCGGGAACGACGGGCAGTGAGGTGAAGGTCACATCATCCACGATACCAATGGTGAAGTGGTTCTTCGGTTCTGGCATGGCAAGATTGTTGAATACAGAGATGATCTGTGCCGGAGTGGTGTCGTGTGAACCCAGACCGTAGCGGCCACCGATGATCAGCGGACGGTCCTCCACATCGTAATAAGCAGACTTCACATCCAGGTAGAGAGGCTCACCCTCTGCACCGGGCTCCTTCGTACGGTCAAGCACTGCAATGCGCTTCACTGATTTAGGAACAGAGGCCAACAGATGCTTCACGGAGAATGGACGATACAGATGTACGCTCAGCATACCGACCTTCTCTCCATTGGCGTTCAGGTGGTCAATGGCTTCACGGGCAGCATCGGAAGCAGAACCCATCAGGATGATCATGCGGTCGGCATCCTCTGCACCATAGTAGGAGAAGAGATGATACTCACGGCCTGTGATTTCGCTGATTTTCTTCAGATACTCTTCCACCACTTCGGGTACAGCGTCGTAATAGGCGTTGCAAGCCTCGCGATGGGTGAAGAATGTCTCGGGATTTTCGGCCGTACCGCGTGTCATCGGACGCTCAGGCGAGAGAGCACGGTCGCGGAAACGCTTCACATCTTCGGGATCGACGAGCTTGGCCACGTCTTCCTGTTCCATCACCTCGATTTTGTGGTATTCGTGCGAGG
>CADCQC010000354.1 GCA_902803455.1 uncultured Prevotellaceae bacterium | reverse complement strand
CATTATTATGTCGGTAGTAGTGAAGCTGATGGTTTTGGATCTGTTTTCCTGCCATTCAGCGCTAATCTCCAACAGGGGCATATCCTTCCCGTTAACATTGTGATAGGTACGAGTATTCGTGATGAATACGGTAATTCAGTTTTTTCTAATTAAGTAAAGTTTATTCCGAAATGAAATTCTACGAGAAACCGGAGACCGATATCGTTATTCTCCATACGACTGTTAACACATTGACGGAAGATGTACCAGGTGAACCCAAAGGCAGTTATAATGTAAATCCTTTAAATCCGGATGCTCCGATCACCATCGGTGATGATGACGATGATTTTACCCCTGTCAACCGCTCTTTGTGGGATCAGGGCTGATCATTATTCCGCCTATGAAAATCATCTTTCTTGATTTTGATGGCGTCATGGATACGGCTTATTATGATCATGTCCTTGTCTGTGAGGGAAAGGCGGAGTGTGATGAGTTCGGGGCTGTTTTCGATCCGGAATGTGTCCGCCAGTTACAGAAGATTGTGGAAGAGACAGGTGCTGATATTGTCGTGACCTCCACTTGGAAGGTGTTCATGACCTATCAGGATTTTTTGGAGATGTGGAAGGTGCGTCAGTTGCCGGGATTCGTCACTGATCTGACACCTTCCATCAGTCGTTTCAGAGGTGATGAGATAGATGCCTGGTTGAAAGAATGTGGTGAGAATTGCCGTTATGTGATCATCGATGATCTCGACGGGAGCAATTTCCTTCCGCATCAGATTCCATGGCTGTTGGTGGTCAATCCATACAACGGACTGGATGACGAGACAGCTAAAAGGGCTATCTGTTTGCTCAATAGTTGAAGATAATCAAAAAGATTAGAATGAATCATTTCTTTTTTGTTGATCGAACAAATATGATGAAGTACATTGGTCAATGGATGATTTGTCTGGTGGCCATGATGATGCTTTCTTCCTGTGAATTGCTTATGGATATCTTTTGTAATGATACCGTTGATACGACAGTATTAAATACAAGTCAAGGAAAACCAAAATCGTCAACTGTAGGTCAGCCTTCTTATTCCAAATCACAACAAAAGAAAAGAGAGCAATTGATGAAGGAAGGAAAATGTCCTAATTGTGAGGGAATGGGAAAAACACCAGACGGGAAATTCGATTGTACTGCTTGTAAGGGTACTGGTAAATATCAGGAAAACTCAACTGAGTAATCCTGCTTGATAGTCATTTCATCATCAGATAATCGGGTTTCCATAAGATGGTCCGTCCTTCATAGCGGGAGGCGGTGACATCAATGATGCGCTGGTTGGATGATCCCCTGAAAAGCAAATCTGGATCTCGTAGCTTTTCGATATAAGGACCATCCACAAGCACATCGATATGCTCAAGCAATTCACGTTGCTCCTCATGGATTAATGTTTCAAATCTGAAACCCGTATAACACCATATATCCTTGTTCGTTTGCTGATGGATGATG
Organism: uncultured Prevotellaceae bacterium; assembly: GCA_902803455.1. Lineage (GTDB taxonomy): Bacteria > Bacteroidota > Bacteroidia > Bacteroidales > Bacteroidaceae > Prevotella. Next base: position 13,689 of record CADCQC010000354.1, on the reverse strand, counting down.
CGTGCCAGTTCTGCAAATCCTTCAGCCTGATACATGGGGTCACCTCCGGTAAAAGTCACGTTGGCATAAGGGTCAGCAACGATGATGCGCATCAATTGGTCGGTGGTCATTTCGCGACCGCCATCCATCGCCCAAGATTGTGGGTTATGACAGCCGGGACAGGCATGCTGACAACCTGCACAATAGATAGCTGTGCGGAATCCTGGCCCATCCACCATCGTGTCTTCAACGATATCCAATACTCTGATCATTCGTCGAACAGGTCTCTCGTTCCATGGTTGATATGAGTCACTCTGTCATTGAGTTCTGCCAGTTTACCGCTGTTCCAACGGTCGGTCGTGCCTACAAGATAGCCCGTGATACGTTGCAACTTGTCTATATTGGTGCTGCCACATTTCGGACATCGCTCCAAGTTGTCCAAAGCATTCTCGTAACCACAGTCCATGCAGCGGTTGCGGTTGTGGTTTACACTGCCATAACCCATATTGAGCCTGTCCATCATATCGACCACACTCATGATGACATGGGGGTTGTGTGTGGCATCACCGTCGATCTCCACATAGAAGATATGTCCGCCGCGGGTCATTTCATGATAGGGGGCCTCAACCTCCGCCTTGTGGCGGGCTGAACATTTATAGTATACCGGCACATGGTTGGAGTTGGTGTAGTAATCACGGTCGGTGACGCCGGGGATGATGCCAAACTCCTGACGGTCTTTCTTGGTGAACTTGCCGCTGAGACCTTCTGCTGGGGTGGCCAGCACAGAATAATTGTGGTGGTACTGCTCGCAGAAGTCATTGACGCGCTGGCGCATATAACCCACGATCTTCAATCCCAATTGTTGTGCCTCCTCGCTCTCCCCGTGATGCTTGCCGATGAGGGCCACAAGGCATTCTGCCAGACCGATGAAACCGATACCGAGTGTGCCTTGATTGATGACACTTTCGATGGTGTCTGTCGGTGCCAATTTTTCGGCATCTATCCACAGACTTCTCATCAGCAGGGGGAACTGTTTCACATACGCTGTCTTCTGAAATTGGTAGCGCTCGTCGAGTTGGCGGGCGGTCACCTCAAGCATGTGGTCCAATTTGGACATGAAGAGGTCAATGCGTCGTTGCTGGTCTGGCTCACCCATGCATTCAATAGCGAGTTTCACGATATTGATGGTGGAGAACGACAGGTTGCCGCGTCCGATACTGGTCTTGGGGCCAAAGCGGTTTTCAAACACCCATGTGCGGCATCCCATCGTCGCTACTTCATGAAGATAGCGAAGTGGATCGTCTTCTTTCCATTCATCCGTCTGATTGAATGTGGCATCAAGGTTGAGGAAGTTGGGGAAAAAACGTCTGGCGGTCACTTTGCAGGCCAACTGGTATAGGTCGAAATTGCGGTCATCGGGCAGATAGTTCACACCCCGCTTCTTCTTCCATATCTGAATAGGGAAAATGGCGGTCTCACCGTTGCCCACACCTTCGTAGGTGGAGAGCAATATCTCGCGCATCACACAACGACCTTCGGCGCTGGTGTCTGTGCCGTAATTGATGGAGGAGAAGACCACTTGATTGCCACCGCGCGAATGGATGGTGTTCATGTTGTGGATAAAGGCTTCCATCGCTTGGTGGACTCGCCCCACGGTCTTGTTGATGGCATGTTGACGCGCACGCTCCTTGCCTGTGAGACCATCAAGGGGCTTTTTGATATAGTCAATCAATGGCTCGTCATACATATCGCTAAAATCCTCACCCATAAGCGCCTCCAGATTTTTCACTTCTTCTATATAGGTAAGACGAACGTATGGAGCGAGGTAGAAGTCAAAGGCTGGGATGGCTTGACCGCCGTGCATCTCGTTTTGAGCACATTCCATCGAGATGCAGGCCAATACAGAGGCTGTCTCTATTCGCTTGGCGGGACGGCTCGCTCCATGACCGGCGATAAAACCACAGGTCAGGATATGGTCGAGTGGGTGTTGGCAGCACGTCAGCGATTTGGTGGGGTAATAGTCCTTATCGTGGATGTGCAGGTAGTTATGCTCCATCGCTTCACGGCTGTCTTCTGATAGCAGGTAGTCATCAACGAAGGGCTTGGTCGATTCCGATGCAAACTTCATCATCATGCCGGCAGGGGTGTCTGCATTCATGTTGGCGTTCTCGCGGGTCACGTCATTGCTCTTGATGTTGACGATGTCGAGAAACACCTCACGTGTCTTTGCTTTACGGGCTATACTGCGCTGGTTGCGATAGGCAATAAACTTTTGGGCTACGTCTTTGCGGCTCGACTTCATCAGTTCCATCTCCACCGCGTCTTGTATCTGTTCCACGGTCATCTGGCTGTCACCACGTTGAGTGATGCGGTCTGTGATCTGGTATATGATGCGTTCGTCTTCACCTTTCTCGGTATGGAGCATCGCTTTGCGGATGGCGGCCATGATTTTCTGTTCATTGAACCCCACTATCCGACCATCTCGTTTAACTACAGTCTGTATCATGTTTCTTTATTGGTTTTCGTTTCTTTTTGTGTAAAGATTAAGCAAACAGAGGACTGAATAAAAATAACCGTTCATTATCCTGGTTGAGTAAACACCTTCCTTCATTCGCATGGCAAAGTTACTACTTTATTTTGATAACAAGAATGAATTAACAGATAGATTTCAAAGAAAAATGGTAAATATTTTATCCTCTATCATCATTGGAAATTGGGCTCAAAACGTGTGGTTGACTCCATCTTATTGATGTTCAGCAGAATGAGTCGAAGAATAGCGGAATGAGGATAAGTATAACAAATGAGCCCCCGCAGTCTTAAAAACTACAGGGGCCCATGATGTTGATGATTTACTTCTAATGGGAGAAGGGTTATAGCTTAAACTTGTAGCCTAAGGTCAGTGAAAGAGATCCATTTCTGGAATCTTCAAATCCTTCGCCTTTTTCCTTGTTAACTTTCAGCAAACCGATGTTGTATCTCATTTCAATGACAAACGGCACCTTGAACTCGTAGGAAATACCGACGGGAATGGCAATGTCGAATTTGTTGAGGCCTTCCTTGACCTTTTCATCGGTGCTCAATGTCTGATTCATGTTATTGCCCGAAACGGAGACAGATGTCTTCAAATTGGCACTTGTCATGAATCCAAACTGCACACCAGTTTTCAGGGCCAGACCCTTCACGACATAATAGTTGGCAATGACTGGTACATTGATGTATGACAACTGCAATTTGGTGTCTTCCACTTTATAGTTCACATTGTTCAAGGTGTATTCTGTATCCTTCCATCCTGTACCTTGTTGAGAGAAGTTCACACCTGCTGCCAAACCAAGCTTGTCTGTCATCATGTACTCCAGTTCCACACCCGTAAAACTACCACCAGTAGGACTTGCGTCAAGCTGTTTCTTCAAACCAGTCTCGTTGCTGTTGATGTTAGGAGTATTGGTAAGCAAAGAACCCGTTCCACCAATTTTGGGTTGAATAGAAAGTGTTCCTGCCTCAAATTGTGCATGAGCATTGATGGTAATAACCATCGCGGTAACAATCAATAATAATTTTTTCATTTTTCCTGATTTTTGATTTTCAAAATGTTGACAATCTTTTCTAATACCAAAAAGTGCTGCAAAGGTAAAAATATTAATTATATTACGCAATGATTCTTTTAGTTTATTATCTTTATTGTTATCATGTTGTCATAAAAACCCTTCATTCTATAACCAATTCATCAAACAGCATTTCATAAATACCTGCTCCTGATAATTCTACATGATATTTTCCTGCGTTCACTTGTGAACCGGTCGTGATACTGGTCATCTTTCGTTTCGTTACTTTCTGTTGGGTCTGAAGAAATGTAATGTCATCTTCTTTATATATCACACCATTCATGTCGGTGATGCGTACATGCAGCAACTGCGGCTTTTCTGGATTATAATACTTCCATCGAAGAGCATAGATCTTGGCTACACCTACATTGAAATCCCATTCCATGTGATTTTTTGTTTTTTTGCCTTTCACCGCAATGGAGGGATGAGGCTGTGGTGGCAACAATGAGTCGGGAGTCTTGACAAGAATATCATGCTCGAATTCTTCCCACATTTTGGAAGGAGAGATGGTCATGGGGGGGATGTGTGTAGCTACATCTTTTGAGGCGATGGCGATGGCAGATATCATGGCCTGGCCTACTTTCACTCGTGGGAACGATATCCTGATGCTATCTTGCTGATGGTCTATTTCTATGATGCGTTTGTAGGGCTTTCCGTAATGTGCCTGAGCCCAGATATCTAAATCATGGATGAACGTCTGGCCATTAATGGCTACATCAAACTGTCGCAAGCCTTCTGCATCCTGATGGCGATACCAGGGTTCAATGAAATATAGTTCCACGCGATATTTACCAGGGGATGCGGGAAAAACATATTCCAAATGATGACGGCCGAAACGTGAGGTCTGGAAAAGCGGAGAGGAAAAGGCCTTGTTACAAGTCTGGGAGGTCTGATAGGGTGACAGGTTGGAAAAGTATTCTGACCATGAGTGCGACCATTCCTTGGTGTCTTGCATCCATTGATTTCCAAAGGTGTCGGTATAGGTGTCGCCACCACAGTTGAGACGGTAGTGATATACATAATCTGATGCGGGGGTGAGCAATCGTTCGTCAATCGTGCTTTCTGCTGCAACAATAGTCTGAGGATTGAAATGTTGCATATAGGCATAGAATGCATCGGTGGGCTGACCCCATATGGAGAGCAGACCTTTGTGGTTGAATGGGCCTACTTTGTCGATCTTGCGGAGACCTTCGTCTGGTTGTCGACGGCCAGGATTGTCATGGCTGAACAATAACCAGTGGAATTGTCCGCAGACACTGTCGCGCACACTTTCTGCAAGCCTGACTTTCTTCATCAGCAATTCACTGAATTTCTCTTCTGTATATTGCTCGCCTGTATGGTTGCCGATGGTGCGCCATGCACCGTATTCTCCATTGAGCAATTGGTCGTCTTGACTCAGCTCACGGGCATAATGGTCAATGTTGCCACCATAGGTGCCACTCCAGTTCTGTACCACATTCCAGTCGGTTCCTTCACCTCCATTACAGGTGGTGATCAGACGCTGTGTGCCGCAACGGGGGTCCATCTCACGGATGATGGAACAACATTCTTCTGCAAAATCCTTCGGTAGGGTGCTCTCGTTCTGCAATCCCCATAAGATGATCGATGGTGAGTTTCGACGTTCTTTTACCCATTGACGGAGATGCCGTTTGAAACTTTCACGAAATTCGGGCGTGTCATACCAGATGTGGGCGGAAAACTGAGGCCACCAAAGAATACCTTCCTTATCCAATAATGTCTGATAATGCAGGTTGTGGGGCTGGTGAGCGTCTCGGAATGCATTGAATCCCAAGTCTTTGACGAGTTTAACTCTCGACTCTATCTCCTCGTTGCTGAAGGCATGACTCTGCCCGAAGAGGTGCTCATATTCACAAGTTCCATTGATGAAGACGGGGCGGTCGTTGAGCATGAACCGATGGTCGCCATCAAGACGGGTTAGAGGCCATGAGGGATTGCAGATACCGTAGGGGGTGTCGGTACTGTCATAGGCCTTGCCTTCACGTTTGAGAATCGTATTCAATTGATAGAGATATGGTTTTTCTATCGACCACCTCATCGGATGTGCTATGGGCGCTTGTTGTCTGATGACCCGTGTCTCTCCAGGAGAGAGGGTGACGGCTTCGGTCAGACGGATAACCTGCTTGCCGCTCTTCTCACATAATTTGTTGATGACTTCCACCTCGGTGGGACGGTTGTTGTAATTGTGGATTTCGGTGTCGACAAACAAACTGTCACATGTGGCATTGTTCCATACATGAACACCAAACGGTTGTATCCTGACTCGATCTGTTGCTTCAAGCGTGACAGGACGGAAAATGCCGAAGGGCTGGCTTCCTTCACTAAAACCCCATTCACTGCTGCATCCGCCACATACCCAAGGCATGTCGGTAATGCCTTCAGGATGTGATACTTTCACTTCGAGATTATTGTTGCCTCCCACATGTATATAAGACGTCACGTCAATGGTCTCGGTTGTACGGCCTATGTCGTAATGACCGAGATAGTGTCCGTTTAGGGTGATGTCTGCATAGGTGCCCACTCCTTCAAAACGGATGAAATATTGCTTGTCCTCTAAGTGGGGGATCGCAAATTCTTTCCTGAAAGTCGCTTCACCATGCAGATTTCCATGCACTTTCTGCAAGGCTCCATAATAATCATCCAGGTTCAGAGGGATATCTGAATGCATGGTTTTCCCTTGGTGGAGAATGTCCCATCCTTCGTTGAGCGATTGGATATATCGATGTCCTGTCTGATCGGGTGTGGGGAAATGCTTCTCGCTTGCACCAAGATGCCGGGAGGTGGCGACGGCGATACCTCGTTGTCCGGCTTGATTGACGGCACAATAGAAATGATAGACGACACCGTTGTGCTTCACGACATAACTTTTATGGGCAAACATCTCGTCGTATGGTTTTGAGGGGATGATGAGGTCGGGACCGTTCCAGTCTTGCCAGTGGACCAGATCCTCACTCACAGCAAAGGTGTTGTAGGCATTGTAATCACGGGTGGGATTGTATGCGGAGAAATAATACATCACCCATAGGTCACCCATCCTGACGATTTGGGCATCACCGGTGATCGTTCCGTCTGTGTCGTGAGAAAAAACAGGATTGTTGGCATAGCGTTTCCATTTCTTCAGATTTTTCGAGAGGGCAATACCGATGCGTTCTCCTTTAGGGTGCTGTTCATCTTTGCCTCCCGCATTATAAAACATCACAAATGGGTATTGCTCGTAACCTTTGATCCGTTCTTTCTTGTCCTTAAGCCAATAAATGGTACTCTTGTATTGTGTCAGGTGCTCCCACCATTGTGCATCCTTGTCTTGATAGCTCATCAAGGGGGAAGGGAACGTTTTCCATGAATGGGGTTCTGATATGTCATCGGAGGTGGATGCGAGGCCGATACTGAGTGGGGCGTTGACGGCTTCATAACCTGTTCCTGGACCTCCTATATAGGTCATCCAATATCGGCCACGATAATCTTCCATCTCATAATTGCCTTCCCAATGGTAGTCGATAAGAGCAGGAAAACCGCCTCGCTGGTTTTGATCCCATGATGGGGCGGGGGAATCGCTCGGTGGAAGTTCCAACACCTTTCCTTGAATCTCCCAATGCAGCAGGTCGTCACTCTTTGCAAGCCATGTCTCATAGCCTCGGCCATCGGTTCCTCCCTTTCCGTCATAGCAGACAAAGGTCATCAGCCATTGGTCACCTTTCCTGAAGACAGTCGGACAGTCATATTTCCTGTCATTGCTCTCCGGCACGATGACCATACCATATTTGTAAGGGGTGATGGAGGCTTCGTAGATCTTCTGCATGCGTTCTTGAGACACACCTGTCTGTGCATTGATGCTGCTACAGATGAGAAGTAGTAGGCAAAGGAGATTGTTTGTCGGTTTCATGAGGGGATGTTTGAAATGTCAAAATGATCATGTGAGGATGATGGTGCTAAAAGAGCCAATCCACTTCATCTCCGGCTCCTTGTAATTCTGCGTCACGGGGCGTCAGTGTGCTGGTGGTAAAACCTGCGATCATGATGATGCCTTTGGGGAGGTTGACGACATGATGGCCTGCTTCAAAATGATAGGAGTGGATGTTGACTGTTGGCATATTGGTCATGTTGACGGCATTGGTGATGACGGGTTCAGCCTGACCGTATTCATTGCCGGTGGCATCTGTCTCAAGACGTGGTGGCTTGGCCCATTTGGGGTCATCGTCCATAAAGAACCCTACCAACATCTGGACGGGGGTTGCACAATCAAATACCACCGTTGTTCCTTCAATACGTGTCGTATCTCGGTTGAGGATAAGGGCTTGAAGACCTTGAAGTTCTGGGGCAATGGAATCGATACGCTCGTTGCGTCTCTCATAGAGCAGGGCGTCTTTGCACAATTCCCGGCTTTCTGCCTCCTTTGTCAGGGTTATTCGTCCTGCATAACCTTTCGGACTACCGGCATAAATCACCGTCACGTCGGCGACTTGGGCTGGCTTCACGGCTTGGGCTTCGGCGGAGTGATTCTGTGGATGTCTAAGCTTGCTGATATTGGCTTTCAGATGCTCCAATTCTTCTTCATATACGGGCAACATTTCCTCCCAGGTCTTGTAGTGACCGTTGTCACCGCCCACGGGGATGCGGCGTTGTGCGGTCTGCATACTGTTGGCATAGAGGTAGGTGTCTTTGGTCAGGTTGACTAACTGCCGCCAGTGATTGAGACTCTCTGAGAGATAAACGACAGCAGTGTCAAGGTGGGTGATGTCTTTTGTCCATTTGTAGTCGAGCACTTTCTCTGCTGCCAGCACTTTCTGATGAAATGACCGTGCAAAGCTTTGATAGCAAGCGATGTCGTTGACAATCCGCTCAAACTCTTCTTTGTTCTTTTTGATGAATGGTCGGGCGAAACCTATGGAGGTGGCGGCCTCTTGGCCGTGTATCAGACATTGGGTGACGATATCCAAGGGCAACTCGCCTTGGTGGGCTTCTCCTTTCCATTTTTTCTCTACGTATTCTATCAGCTTTTCGCCAGCTGGACCGCAACTTTCATAAAAACCTGGGTAGATGGTGTATTTGTAGGGATTGACCAATTGCGTCATCTTCATACCCAGCAGGAGGGTCTGGCGGTTGCCTTCTGTGATGCCAAATCTTCTGATGAGTTTGGGGGCAATCTCACCAGCCTCGTCATAGGCGTTGAGGATGTGCGCTGCAAGTGTGGCTTCTACTCCGAAACGCTCAGACAACAGTCCTGTCCAATACGATTTGTCGGTACCACGGTGGCTGTTCCATGCATAGCGCCCCCATGCCTTGTACCACATCCAGTCGCGGTCGGTCTGCATGAGACGGCGGCCGTCAGGCAATTTGTCTGCCGTATATGGCCAGTCCCAATAGGATGCCTGTGGATAGAGATGTAGTCCTTTGGCGCCATGTACCCGATGCATGGCTTGTACGGCTTTCTGGATGAATGCTGGTGATGACCATCTCCATGGCTCCAGGTTGGCTAAGATATGCACGTTGCTGATATGGATCGGGGCGGCGGCTGAGAGTTGACGTTGGGTCTCTCCCCATGGACCGCCTGGCTCGTAGGTCGTCAGCGATTCACCGTTGTATTTGGTCATCGTATAGATATTGGGATAGAGAGGGAGGGATTTCTCCAACACTGCAGGACCATCGGTGTCGTGTGAACGCAGGATAATGGGTGGGGTGTCTTTACGGCCCGAGGCGGCTAAACCATCTTTGATGCCAGGAATGATGGTCTCTGTCATCCAACGGATGTCGGTATCTATGCCCGACATGGCTTCTCCCAGACATATCAAAAAGCCAACATCGGGGTATTTCTTCACAAATGCTGCGATAGATTTTCGGGTGTAATCGGCAATGACAGGGGTGATCGGACGGTTACGGTCTTGCGTCTTGATACCATAATGGTCGGCAAATGGTTTCGACACGATGATATTGTAAAACATCTGTATGACCCTGATTCCACGGCGTTGGGCTTCGGTGGCGAGGAAGGAGAACATTTCTTGGTTTTTCTCCATGGTGGCATCGTCGACCTCTGGAGCAAACGGATAGTCTTCAAGTTTGACCAATGAGGCGAAGGGGTGACCGTTCCACAGATATACTGTATTCATGTTGCAGGAGGCCAACAGGTCGAGATATTTGATCCATAGTGACTTGTCGTAAAACCAAGGGAAATTGTCGGGAGTATAAGGATATTCATATACACTGTGCCCTGGAAGGTAAACCGTTTTTTGTAGTCCCACGCAGGCGCCTCTCAATTTCATTTCCGGAGCATCTGTGATGTCATTTAGTTGCCGGAGTAAGGTGTCTTGTTGATAATATTCCAATAACCGGTTGGCACCGTAAATCGCACCGTTGGGGTCATTACCTGTAATAGTGATCTTTCGTCCTCGATGTGTAATGGTGAAACCTTCTGCTTCTCCTTTTCCAGAAACGTTGATGATGATGGTATATGGGCCATTCATCGTTTGGAGAAGACTGGCTGCGTATGCTGTTTGGGGTAATGATTTCCTCACTTTGATCTTCACACGACTCCATGAGGGTAGTGAGAATAATAAACAGAGGAGTAGAAAGGGTATCTTGTTTCTCATAAGGGTCTTTTATCTGATGGTGGTTTCTGCTGCTTTTATGAGGAAGGAATATCTTCCTTATTGATGGTCAATGGTTGATGAGCATGGATATCGAATGAATGACCGTGGATGATGAGTTTCCCATGTCCTCCGTTGCTCTTCACCGTGATGGTGTTCTCATCCATGTATACGTGAATCATACCCCAAGGGGTGGGCACGTCGCCTTCCATCCATTCCAATCCACCAAGATGAGGTCGCACTTCGTATGCCTCATATCCTGGTTGCACAGATGATACACCTAAAAAATATCTTCCAAAGAGATAAATTGGACTTGCCCCCCATGCATGACATAGACTTTTGCCGTAGGGGCGACCATACATCTCAAGATGCTCACGTCCTGATGCGGTAGGTACATATTTCTCCCAGAATGTGGTGGCGCCTTCTTGAAGCATACCGCCCCAGTATGCTTTAATCTCTGACAAGACTGCTTCCTGGTGACCCATCATGCACAAAGCTTCCAGTTCGTAAAACCTCATATAAGGTGTGGTAATCGATTCCACCATAGGGTTGAACATCACATGATGGAGGATTTCCTGACGTTGGTCATCGGTCGCAAAATCATAGATGATGGCCATCATATTGGGAAATTTGGTCACCATTCTGTTCATTTCGCCTTCTTCCATGGCATGCAAATAGGCGTGTCTTTCTGGATCCCAAAAAACTTCCTGTATCTTTTGGCGCAACGATGTGGCAAGCTTGGCATAGTGGTGGGCGTCTCTTCTGTAAATTTCTGTGGGAATACTTCCTTGAGGGGGATGTGGGACTGGATGCTGGCAGAGAACGGAGGCGCATTGTTCCATCGTTTCCAATGACTTGCAGAATAGGATTTGCTCAAAACATAAGACACCTCGTTTGTGCATGGGAAAATCTACCCAGTCGACAAAAATCCAGTCGTCTGATTGGCCTTCCATCATACCATCGGCATTGGTGCGTGAGAGACAATAATCCATCAGACTGACCATCCGTGGATACATTTCTCTTAAAAAGTCGTGATCACCGGTATAACAATAATAGTCATGGATGGACTTGAACCAATAGAATGTGTAGTCCATGATGGTATTGATGTGGGCGGTCACGGGATCTTTACCCCTTAATTGACGGATGGTGCGGCGCACGCAGTCGTTGTCGAAACGCAGGTAATAGTTCATCAGATAACTCTGTATGGCGTCACCACTCCATATCCAACGGTCTCGTTTGATGCCATCCGTGAAAAACTCACGTGTGGTGAGGTCCATCGTGTAGGCGGATACTTTCCATATCTGATTGACTTCCGCGTCGTTGCAGGTGAAAGAACCACTCTGCGCTTGTTGATAGGGGGCATATTCATATTCCATCGCGACATCATCGATGGTCACGTCTTCATCAGCTTCAATTGAGACATACCTGAATGCTTTGCTCGCTCTTAAGGTATAGTCGGAATGACGGATTGATTGAGCATTGCAGGAAAGATCGATAATATGATCTTTGCGCAAATCTATGACATCAAGGGTCTCGCAGTGGTCGTGGTCGCTGGCTTCTTCATGACTTTCTCCGTAAAAGATCTTTACGGTTCCTTCACCGTGAACTCCTTTTAAAAGGAGATATCCCATGGTCTCTTGACCGAAATCTGCCATGATGGCTTTTCCGGTTTTGATAAGAGAGGCCGATGTCTTCTTCTGTCGGGGAAGTGAAAAGGTTGATGGGCCGTGATGCGGGTCATCGAAATTCCATCTTCCTGATGGTACGTAAATCCCGGAACCGTGGGCAATACCGTTTTCATCAATCCATATCTTGTCTTCATAGGTAGTCAGCCAACTTTCATCTGAGTGGATGGTGGAACCGTCTATATATAGGGATGGCGGTGAAGATTGGTTATGCACCTTGATGCTGATGTGGTGCTTTCCTTTAGGGATGATCATCGTTGGGGGCATACCAAACTGAAGCTTTCCATCAATCATCAGATGAAATGAACCTTCTGTGTAGATCTTGATCTGTTCTTCGTCCTGAAGGTTGATGGACTTGCAAAACTCAACAGTGGGCCAATGACTGTCTTGTTTCCAGAATGGGGGAAACATCGCACCGCGTTCTGTGCGGCGATTGTTGAACTTGTTGCCAAGCCAGATCTCAAAATCACCAGGATACCATATCCATGTGGCTTCAGGATGTTCTTCTTTCATCATCGCTGTTTTTTGAAAATCAAACCTATGAGAAAACCGACCACAAAGATGGTGGTGGTGCCGAGTACGATGGCCAGATATTCATGAAGATGAATGCCTGGAAGATCCAACGTGGAGGCGAGCGATATCCAGGCTATGACCACGATGCCGCAGACACAACCGGCAAAGGCTGCCCATGGACTGATGCGGCGGGGCATGATGCCGAGAAGAAACAGACCGAGCATTCCACCTGAGAAGATGGATGATAGCTTCCACCAGGCGTCAATGATACTCTCAACACTGAGCATGGCGATGGCTACAAAAATACCAATGATACCTACTACGCAACTTGAAAAACGGAGTACCATCACTTGACGGCGCTCATTGGTCTTTCCCACCATGGGGGTATAATAGTCGGTAAGAATAATGGTGGCGGCCGATGTCACACTCGTGGAAACGGTGCTCATGCCGGCAGCAAAAATTGATGCGATCAGCAAACCTCGTAATCCGATGGGGAGACCATTGACAATGAAAAATGGAAAAACGTAATCGGGCTTAGCCTCAATATCGGCAGGCAATAATCCCGGATGCGCGGTGTAGTAACTGTAAAGGGCTGATCCTATAAGGAAAAACAGGGCTGAAACGGGAATGAACAGATAACCTCCAAACAAAGCGGAGAAACGGGCGTCTTTATCTGTCTTTGCGGCGTGGTATCGCTGAACATAGTTCTGGTCAATGCCATAATTCTGGAGATTGATGAAGATTCCGTAGATCAGACAAATCCAAAATGTGGATGTGGTAAGGTCGGAGGTGAAGGCGCCTAAAGAGAATTTATTGCCTTCTGATGAATGGATGGCCAGATCAAAGGCTTGCATAGGACCTTCGGGCATGGAGAATAACAATATGCCAAGGCAAAAAAGGGCTCCACCGATCAATATGATTCCCTGAATGGCATCTGCCCAGATGACGGCCTTCAGACCGCCTGCCATGGAATAAATGATGATGGCAACGGAGGTGGTGATGATGACAATGTGAAGATTCCATCCCATCAGAATATACATGGGGACGGCAAGCAGGTAGAGAATGCTGCCCATGCGTGCGATCTGTGTGAGGAGATAACAGAGAGAGGCGTACAGACGGGCCCACCGACCAAACTTGTCTTCTAAAAAGGCGTATGCCGATACACTACCGCTCTTGCGGTAGAAGGGGACGAAATAGCGGGCGGCAAAATAACTGGAGATAGGGATGGACAAGGAGAAGACAAAAGCATTCCAATTAGAGGCAAATGCTTTTCCTGGATATCCGATATAACTGATGCTGGAGACATATGTG
>CADCQC010000353.1 GCA_902803455.1 uncultured Prevotellaceae bacterium | reverse complement strand
TCCAAAGGGTCTGCACCATATCGGGTGGTCAGCGGTTTCATTTGTATCATCAGCGCGTTGCGCAACCCTTCCACATTCTCTCTGCCCTTGGCCATGCTGATATCGAGGTGGAGCACGGGATAGCGTTTCCACTCCTGCTCCAGTTCCATCACTTTCAGTCCCTCGAACAGGTCACGCCTACCCTCGAAGAAAGAGCACAACGTAGTGGTGAGCAGCGACTTGCCAAACCGCCTCGGACGGCTCAGGAAGACGTATTTGCTCAGGCGTTGCATCCGCCACATTAGGTCGGTCTTGTCGATGTACACATAACCGCCAGTGATGATCTCAGAGAAGGTCTGTATGCCTACTGGATATCGTCGTTCCTTTTCCTTACTCATTTCTTCAGCAATGAATGGTTCGTGTCAATGATGGATGTTCTTTTATGAGGGAAAATCCGTTTTTCACATTTTCGCCGCTAAGATAGCAAAAAATATCCTATCGGCAAAACTTACATCACATAAAGTGAAGAAATACCATCAACCGCATATCACGAAAAAAGCCATCCATTTTGCTCAACATATGGAATTATTTACTATATTTGCTCCGAGAAGCAGAAGCAGATACTATGATCTCATCTTTGTTCCTACCCTATCAAACTGTTCATTATGAAAAAGATATTGTTTTCTTTGATTGCTTTGCCATTTTCTCTCTTCCTCTATGGGCAAAACATCACCTTCGAGGATAAGGAAGTCAAACGCATCTGTATCGCCAATTGGGATACCAATGGTGACGGTGAATTGAGTAAATCTGAGGCTGCTACCGTGAGAAATGTGGGTAGTAAGTTTTCGGGAAACACGAAAATCAAGACCTTTAATGAACTGCAATATTTTACGGGACTTACTGCTATCGTAGATTATGCTTTCACTGAATGCTCCAATCTGTCCGCCATCACCATCCCTAACAGCGTGACAAGCATAGGGGATTATGCATTCATCAGTTGCTCCAGCCTGTCCGCCATCACCATTCCCAACAGTGTGACAAAACTCGGGATAGGGACTTTTTATGAGTGCTCCGCCTTGACAGATGTCAACATCGGCAGTGGCGTGACAAACATCGGAAGTTGGGTTTTCTCAGCTTGCCTCAGTCTGTCCACCATCACTATCCCCCAAAGTGTGGTAAGCATCGGGAAAGAAGCTTTCTATGACTGTTCCGGTCTGACCGACATCACCATCGGCAGCGGGGTAACAGACATCGGAAGTGGGGCTTTCTTCAATTGTTCCAGCCTAACCGCCATCACCATTCCCCAAAGTGTGGCAAGCATCGGTGACGGTGCATTCTCTCGCTGCTCCGGCCTTACTTCCATGACCGTTGCGCCAGGTAATACCGTGTATGACGCTCGAAACGACTGCAATGCCATCATTGAGACTTCATCCCATACACTGATTGCCGGTTGCAAAAGCACCATAATTCCCATCAGTGTGACAAGCATTGGAGATTATGCTTTCACTGGCTGCTCCGACCTAACCACCTTCACTATTCCCAACAATGTAACAAGCATCGGAAATTATGCTTTCGCTGCGTGCTCCAACCTGACCACAATCACCTTTGGCTGTGGCGTGACAGACATCGGAGAAGAGGCTTTTTCTCACTGTAAAAGTCTGACAGCAGTAACAATCCCCAATAGTGTGGCATCCATAGGTGATTATGCCTTCGAGGGTTGCTCTGGCTTGACCTCTGTCACCATTGGCAGTGGTGTGACAAGCATCGGAGACATGGCTTTCTATAATTGCTCCAACTTGACAGACATCTATTGTAAGATCGTGGACCCATTTCCCATCGAGAAGAGTGTTTTCTGTTATGAATATGAATATTATGATGAAGAAGACAATGAAAATTATTTAGGTTTTCAATACCTATACGATCTTACCACCTTGTATGTGCCCTCTGGTTCTTTGAAGAAATATCAAATTACGGATGCATGGTGCATTTTTTCAAATATTGTAGAGAAGGAATTTGATCAGCCAGCCAGGCTTTTCGCTCATGCCGAGGCGTCCAATATGCGGATGGGTGGGCAGTTCGATGTGGCCGTGGGCTTCTTCAACGGCACAGGTACCTACAACGGCTACCAGTTTGACCTTAGCCTGCCGGAAGGCTTCCGCTTACAGGAAAAAAATGGTTCTTATAGCTATGAACTCTCTGAACGGTTCAATGCCGATGGTATGAGTGTGAGCATTTCTAAAAATATTAACGACTCCTACCGGGTGCTGGTCTATTCCACGACAGACGCATGTATCAGGGAGACCGATGGCGAATTGATCCGTCTCGTGGCCGTGGCGGACAAGGACATGGAGGCCGGTGAATATGCGGGATGCGTCTACAGCGCCATGCTCAGCAAGAGCAATGGTGAGAACATTGACGTGGAGCCCGGCCCCTTCTTTCTTGTCATCCCTGAATCTGAGTTGGGTGACGTGAACAACGACAACGTGGTGGATGTCACCGACGTGATGTTGGTGGTAAACCACATCTTGGGCAACACGCTGTCGTTCTTCCAAGGAGCGTATGCGGACATGAACGGCGACGGCATTATTGACGTTACCGACATCATGCTCATCGTAAGCGTGATTCTGGATTCAGAAAGGATGTGATCCCCAGTTCTCTAAAGAACTAAGTTTCTTAAGTTTGGCTATAATGCCTTTACTTCCTCTTTGTTGTGCTATGGTATTAAGAAGCTCTGTTCCTTGCCATCCTGTAATACGTGAGTGAACTTCTGAGGCAATAAGATTCTCAAGCTGTGGTTGCTGTGATACAGCAACAAACAAGACTGGGGTGCTCAACGGTTGCGGCGCAGGGCAAAGAGGCTCATTTGCGACAAATGACAACACGAATTCTCACTTTTGTCGTAAATGAGTCTTTCGGTCGCATATACTTTGGGAAAAAAGCACCAGAAAGCATGGTTCGTCTTCAAGGCTCTTCTAATTTTGCGGCAGAAAAGACGAAGACAAGTCTGTCTGTCACAAAAAATCATAGAATAATAACTAAAAAATCATAGAATAATAACTAAAAAAAATACGATTATGAAGAGTCTTATCACAGCCATCATGATGACAATAGCCATCTCTGCCACCGCCATGCCATACAACGTAGCCCGCAACGAAGCACTGTTTCTCAGCGACAAAATGGCCTATGAACTCGAACTATCACCCAGTCAATATGAGGCTGTGTTTGAGATCAATCTCGACTATCTGCTCAATGTAGACGATCGCTCCGATGTCATTGGATTTTGGTGGGACGTGCGCAACCGCGACCTGCGCCATGTACTCAACGAGTGGCAGTACGACCAATACATCGACTGCGAGTGGTTCTACCATCCCGTCGCATGGCGGACCAATGGTTTTTCTTTTACCATCTACAACCGTTACAACCGTGGAAGAATGTTCATGCATCTCCCTACCGCTTTCGACACCTTCCGCGGCGGACACAGCCACAGAAACGGCAGTTTCTATGTCAGCTTCCACTTTGACAGACCGGTTCATCATAAGGTTCATGAAAGAAGACCCGTCATCGGTCACACCGACCGTTTGCCGTCAAGTTTCGACAGAAGACCAGTCGTGGGCCACACCGACCGTCTCCCGTCAAATTTCGACAGAAGACCAATCGTGGGTCACACCGACCGCCTCCCGTCAAGTTTCGGACGCTTCGGTCGCAGGTGAGTCGTTGGGCAATACCACAAAGTCATGATTCTCATGTCCCTATCATGCTTAGGGAATTCCCTCTGATGAAATAGGGAGGAAGCATGTGGCTATCTGTCGTTTTGTCGTAATTTTGCCATCGAAGATGTTCTATTAGAGCATTTCACGCAAAATTATTGAGGGCAGCGCATTGCCCGAAACCTATAAAGACAAGACGACAGTTATGAAAAGAATGACAATCCTCATGGCATTGCTCTGCATGTTCTCAGCCTTGCCAACCATTGCCCAGCCCCGTTATCCGGGCAGGCCACACAACCCAGGTTTCTCACGCAGCACTCCCCCGCGGAGCCGATCCTTCCTTCCCAACACCTATTTAGGTATGCGTTTCGGCATGACCGCCTCGCACGTCAACTCCGATGCTCCTGCCCTCAATGGCAGCAAGAGCAAGACAGGGCTCAACGTGGGGCTCGTCGGCGGTGTGCAACTAGCCCCCTATACCCCGCTCTTCTTTGAGACAGGACTGACCTATGTGGAGAAAGGCGGCAAAGGAAATCTGAACGGAGAAAAGTTCACCATCGGACTCAACTACATCGAAGTGCCGCTGCTTCTGAAATACTCAGCCTATGTGGCACCAGCCACAGCCGTGGAGCCCTTCATCGGCGGTTACCTCTCAGGAGGTATCAGCGGCAAGGTGAAAGATTACGGAGCACAGAAAGCATACAGCAGTTACAGCGACACCTACGGAGCCAACTTCAAGCGGTTTGACGGCGGCATCAGGGTTGGCTGCGGTCTGGCGTATGAGATGCTCTATCTTGAGATGGGCTATGATTTCGGTCTGTCGAATATCGGCGATAACGCCTTTGACGACACCCATAACGGCACCTTCTTCGCCAACATCGGACTCAACTTCTGAAAGATTTCGGATGTATGACGACCACGGTATCGCGGATTTTGACTATATTTGCACTATGA